>JANNNL010000462.1:0-10756 GCA_031398525.1 Actinomycetes bacterium
CCGGTGTCAACGTCATTGACCCCAACGCCGACACGCCCCCGATGTGCTCGCCGACGGCGCTGGCCCCCGGAGAGATCGCCACGTGTCCGGCGACCCACACGGTCACGGTGGCCGACCTCGACGCCGGTTTCGTCGACAACGTGGCCACCGGCGGCGGCAGCGGCCCCGACGGCTCGACGCCCACCGATCCGTCCGACCCGGTTCGCGTTCCGGCCGAGCAACTGCCGGACTACTCGGTGACCAAGTCGCTGGCCGCCGGCCAGCCCACGACCTACGACCAGGCCGGTCAGGTCGTCGACTACACGATCGTCGTCACCAACACCGGCAACGTCACCCTCACCGGGGTGGCGGTGACCGATGCGAACGCCGACGCGGGCTCGATCGGCTGCGACGTGGATGTGATCGCCAACGGAGCATCGGCCACCTGCACGGCTCGGCACACGGTGACGCAGGCCGACGTCGATCGGTTGTCGATTGCGAACGTCGCCCTTGCCGCGGCCACGCCGCCGAGCGGGGTCCCCGAGACCAAGCCGTCGAACGAGGTGACCATCGCGGCGACCCCGCGGCCGTCGTTGGCGACAGAGAAGTCGTCGCCGATCGTCGACTACTCGGCGGTCGGCACGATCATCACTTACTCGATTGCCGTCACCAACACCGGCAACCTGACGATGAACGAGATCGTGGTGACCGACCCGAAGGCCGATCCGGGTTCGATCGCCTGCGACGTGCTCACGCTGGCCCCGTCGGCGTCGACCAATTGCACCGCCGCCCACACCGTCGTGCAGGCGGACCTCGACGGCGGCTCGGTCGTCAATACGGCGACGGCCACGGGCAAATCGTCGACGGGCACCACCGTTCAGCCGTCGAACCCGGTGACCGTTCCGGCGGTTGACGAGCCTTCGGTTTTGACGATCAAGCGAACCTCGACGCTGACCTATGACTCGGTCGGTGACCCGATCCACTACTCGGTCACCGTGCAAAACACGGGCAACGTCACCCTCACCTCGATTGGCATCACCGACCCGAATGCCGATGCGGGCACGATCCTCTGTGTGCCGTTGTCGCTGGCTCCCGGGGCAACCGCAACATGTTCGCTGACCCACACCGCGACCCAAGCTGATCTCGACCGCGGCTTCGTGCTCAACACTGCGACCGGCGCGGGTACCCCGCCGACCGGTGACCCGGTCACCGATCCGTCCAACGAGGTGCGGGTCGACTACACCAAGATCAGCGGACTCGAGACCCTCAAGACCACCGCGACGGTGAACTTCGACCAGGTCGGCGATGTGATTCCCTACGAGATCACCATCCGCAACGCCGGCAACGTCACCGTGACCAGCTTGGCGCTCGCCGACCCGGTCGCCGATGCCGGCTCGATCGTGTGTGACGTTACGACGCTCGCCCCTGGCGAAATGGCGCGCTGCACGGCCGAGCACACCGTGACCCAAGCCGATCTCGACGCCGGGGACGTGGTCAACGTGGCCACGGCGATGGCCGTGGAGACCGACGGCGTGCCGGTGACCGACCCGTCGAACGAGATCCGGATCCCGGCGGTGTTGACCAGGATGCTCGACACGATCAAGTCGTCGCCGACGGTCAACGTAGCCGCGGTGGGCGACGTCATCGACTACGTGATCACCGTCAAGAACACCGGCAACGTCACCATGTCGGCGATCACCGTCACCGACCCGGTGGCCGACGCCGGCTCGATCGTCTGCGATACCGCGTCGCTCGCCCCGACGGACACGGCGACCTGTTCGGCCACTCACACCGTGACCCAGGCCGATCTCGACGCCGGCTCAGTGGTCAACGTCGCGACGGCCGCCGGTACCCCGCCGATCGGGCCGACAATCACCGACCCGTCGAACGAGATCACCGTCCCGGTGGTCCAATCGCCGTCGATGGTGACGGCCAAGTCGACGACGGCGACGACCTACAGCCAGCCCGGACAGGTGATCACGTACTCGATCACGGTGACGAACACGGGCAATGTGACGATGACCGACGTCAGCGTTGCCGACCCCAAGGCGGACGCCGCCCCGACCTGCGACGTCACCACGTTGGCTCCCGCGGCGATTGCGACGTGCGCGGCGACTCACACGATCACGCAGGCCGATATCGATGCCGGTTTCATCGACAATGTGGCGACCTCGACCGGCACCCCGCCGTCGGGCCCGCTGGTCGGGGACCCGTCCGACCCGGTGCGGGTGACAGCTACCCAGTCCCCGGCGATCACGACCGTCAAGGTCTCCAACACTCCCGACTATGCGGCAGTCGGTGACGTGATTCGCTACACCGTGACGGTCACCAACTCCGGCAACGTCACCATGACCAATCTCGCGTTGAGTGACCCGGTCGCCGACCCCGGATCGATCACCTGCGCACCAACGACGCTTGCCCCGACTGCGTCGGCGACCTGCTTGGCGACCCACACCGTCACCCAAACCGACATCGATGCCGGTCGGGTGATCAATACCGCCACTGCGACCGCCGACGACCCGACCGGGACTGCGAACACCGTTGCGTCGAACGAGGTCATTGTTCCGGCCGTCCAGACACCGGCGTTGTTGACCGGAAAGGTGCTTGCCGCCGGGTCGCTTTCGGCGGTGTCGGCGGTCGGCGAGGTGATCAGCTACGGCATCTCGCTGCGCAACACGGGCAACGTCACGTTGACGGCCGTGTCGACCAGCGACGCCAACGCCGATGCGGCGCCGGTGTGCGGCACCAACACGCTTGCCCCCGGAGCGTCGACGACATGTGCCGCAACCCACACCGTCACCCAGGCCGACCTCGACTCCGGCCAGGTGCTCAACATCGCCACCGGTACCGGGACTCCACCGTCGGGTCCGGCGCTGGTGGTTCCGTCGCCGCAGGTCACCGTGCCCGCCACCCAGACCCCGGCCGTCACGACTGTCAAGGCCCTGGCGTCTGGCTCGATCACCGAGTACACCACGCCGGGCGCGGTAATCCGCTACGTCATCTCGGTGACCAACACGGGCAACGTCACCCTCACTCATGTCGGGGCGACCGACGCGCTCGCCGATGCGGTGCCGGTGTGTTCGGCGGCGACGCTGGCCCCCGGAGCGGTCAGCACCTGTGTCGCGGCTCACACCGTCACCCAGGTCGATATCGACCGCGGCTCGGTGGTCAATACCGCCATCGGTGCCGGCGTCCCTCCGGTCGGCCCGGCCGTCAGCGACCCGTCCGACCCGGTCACCGTGGCGGCGGTGCAGACCCCCGGGATCGCGACGGTCAAGATCTCCAACACCCCCGACTACGACGCTGTCGGGGACGCGATCAGCTATGCGATCTCGGTGACCAACACCGGCAACGTGACGCTCACCAACGTGGTCGTCGCCGACGCCAATGCCGACGCTCCTCCGTCGTGTTCGCCGTGGACCCTCGCCCCCGGTGACGTGGCCACCTGCACGGCGATCCACACCGTCACCCAGGCCGACCTCGATGCCGGCAAAGTCGACAACACTGCGGGTGCCACGTCACTCGATCCGAGCGGAGCAGCAGTCGCCGACCTGTCCGACCAGGTCACCGTGCCGGCGGTCGTGCTGCCGTTGGTGACGACGGTGAAGACCAGCCCGAGATTGACCTACGCCGCCGTCGACGACGTCATCGACTACGAGATCACCGTCACCAACGTCGGCAACGTCACGATCACCGGCGTGGCCGTGACCGACCCGAAGGCCGACTCGGCCCCGACCTGCGCGCCGACCGACCTCGCCCCCGGCGCCACGGCGACCTGCGCCGCCACCCATACGGTCACCCAGGCCGACCTCGATGCCGGATCGGTGCCGAACGTCGCCACCGGCGCCGGGTTCGCCCCCGACGGCTCGTTGATTGCCGACCCATCGAACGAGGTCATTGTTCCGGCGACCAAGGTCAGCGGGATCGAGGTGCTCAAGACGAGCCCGACGGTCAACTTCGACCAGGTCGGCGACATCCTCGACTACGTCATCACGGTCCGCAACGCCGGCAACGTGACATTGACGGGGGTGACCGTCGTCGACCCGGTCGCCGACGTCGGCTCGATCTCCTGTGCACCGATCACCCTGGCCCCCGGGGCGACGACGACCTGTTCCGCGACCCACATCGTGACCCAGGCCGACCTCGATGCCGGTCAGGTGGCGAACACCGCCACGGCCTCGGCCACCGAACCCGACGGCACGGTCGTCACCGGAGATTCCAACGAGGTGCTCATCCCGGCGGTACTGACCCGCATGATCGACACGGTAAAGATCTCACCGACCACGTCGTACCGGGCGGTGGGTGAGGTCATCAACTACGACATCACGGTGACGAACACCGGCAACGTGACGATGTCGTTCATCGTTGTCACCGACCCCAACGCCGATGTCGGTTCGATCAACTGCGACGGGTCGACCATTGCCCCTAACGCCACCGTCACCTGCACGGCAATGCACACGGTCACCCAGACCGACATCGACGCGGGCGAGGTGCTCAACACCGCGACCGGTCAGGGCACCCCGCCGATCGGGCCGTCGATCACCGACCGGTCCGAGCAGGTCCGAGTCCTGGCGATCCAGGCGCCCTCGCTGCTGACCGTCAAGTCGACGCTCGTGACCTCGGTGAGCGCCGTTGGCGAGGTCATCGAGTACGACATCACCGTCACCAACACCGGCAACGTGACGATCTCCGGCGTAGCCCTCGCCGACCCGGTCGCCGACGTCGGTTCGATCGTCTGCTCGGCGATCGACCTGGCCCCGGGGGGAATCTCGACCTGCACGGCGACCCATACCGTGACCCAGGCCGACCTGGACGCCGGCGAGATCTTGAACGTGGCGACGGCCATCGGCACCGATCCCACCGGCGCATCGATCATCGACGCGTCCGACCAGGTGCGTGTGCCCGCAATCCAGACGCCCGGGCTGGTCACGGCGAAGTCGTCGCCCGTTGCATCGTTCACCTCGGTCGGCGACCTGCTCACCTACGACATCACCGTCACCAACACCGGCAACGTCACCATGACCGAGGTCGCCGTTGTCGACCCGGTGGCCGATGTGGGCACGCTGACGTGCGCGCCGACGACCCTTGGCCCGAACGACGTGATGACCTGCACCGCTCGCCACACCGTCGTGCAGGCCGATGTCGACCGCGGGTTGGTCGCCAACACCGCAATTGGCTCGGGCGATGATCCGACGGGCAAGACCTACGACGACGCGTCGAACGAAGTGGTCATCCCGGCCGTTCAATCGCCGTCGATCACGACATCCAAGTCGTCGCCCACGGTGTCGGTCGCCGCGGTCGCCGACGTCATCGAATACGTCATCGCCGTGCGCAACAGCGGCAATGTGACCCTCACGGCGGTTTCGGTTGCCGACGCCGTCGCCGACCTCGGTTCGATCGTGTGCAACGCAACGACGCTCGCGCCCGGTGACGAGACCACGTGTACGGCCGCGCACACCGTGAACCAGGCCGATCTCGATGCGGGACAGGTCAACAACGTGGCAACCGGTTCGGGCCTGCCGCCGATCGGGGCGCGGATCAGCGACTCGTCGAACGAGGTCATCGTGCCGGTCATCCAGACGCCGGTGATCACGGTGGGCAAGACGACCACAACGGTGTCCGTGGCCGCTGTCGGGGACGTCATCGACTACACGATCACGGTGACCAACACCGGCAACGTGACGATCCGAGGGGTCACCGTCAACGATCCGAATGCCGACGCGACCCCGGCGATCTGCCTGGCCGACACCCTGGCTCCGATTGCCAGTACCACCTGTGCAGCCACCCATACCGTCACCCAGGCCGATCTCGACGCCGGCCAGATCGACAATGTCGCCACCGCCGCGGGAACCCCGCCGATCGGCGCAACGATCACCGCCGAGTCCCCACTTGTCACCGTTCCGGCCGTGATGAGCCCGCAGGTCGTCACCGACAAGTCATCGCCAACGGTGTCGTACACGGCGGTTGGTGAGGTGCTCGACTACGCGATCACGGTGACCAACACGGGCAATGTGACCCTGGCGAACGTCAAGGTCATCGACCTGCGAGCCGACGCGGTGCCGGTCTGCACCCCGAGTTCGCTGGCTCCTGGGGGCATCGCCGCCTGCCCTGCGACGCACACCGTCACCCAGGCCGATCTTGACGCGGGCTCGGTGGTCAATACCGCAACCGGGTCGGGCGTGCCGCCGATCGGTGCGGCGGTCAGCGACGACTCGCCGACGGTCACCGTCCCGGCCGTGGCCACCCCGTCAATGCTGGCGACGAAATCATCGCCGACCACGACATTTGCGGCCGTCGGTGATGTCATCGACTATGTCATCACGATCCGCAACACCGGCAACATGACGCTGACGAGCGTGACGCTCGCCGACCCGAACGCGGATGCCGGGTCGATCTCGTGCAGCGCAGTGACTTTGGCCCCCGGGGTCAGCTCGACGTGTGCGGCGACCCACACGGTCACCCAGGCCGACCTCGACGCCGGGGCGGTACTGAATACGGCGACCGCCAGCGGTATCCCGCCGTCGGGGCCGGTGGTCACCGACCCGTCGGACGAGGTGCGGGTCGACGCCACGAAGCTGAGTGGGATCGAGACGCTCAAGTCGTCGTCAACCGTCGCCTACTCGGCGGTCGGTGACGTGATCGACTACGCAATCACGGTGCGCAATGCCGGCAACGTCACGGTCACCAACCTGATCGTCGCCGACCCGGTCGCCGATACCGGCTCAATCGTCTGTGACGTCTCGGTCCTCGCTCCCGACGCCGTGGCGACCTGCGCCGCCCAGCGCACCATCACCCAGGCTGATCTCGACCGGGGTCACACGGTCAACGTAGCGACGACAACCGCGCGCGAACCCGACGGGACCGTGGTCGACGACCCCTCGAACGAGGTGCTCGTGCCGGCCACGCAAACCCCCGGGGTGACCACGACGAAGGCGGCGACCACCACAAATTTCGACGCCGTCGGCGACGTCATCGACTACGTGATCTCGGTGCGCAACACCGGCAACGTCACCCTCGACCAGGTCACCGTCGACGATCCGAACGCCGACGGGGGAATGGCGCTGTGCCCCACGGGCCCGCTCGCCCCTGGGGCGACGGTGCAGTGCGAGGCGGTACACACCGTGACACAGGGCGACCTCGACGCCGGCAAGGTCACGAACGTCGCCACGGCGTCGGCAACCCCGCCCATCGGAGCGGTGGTCGCCGATGGATCACCACCGGTCGATGTACCCGCCGTTCCGCGTCCGGCGATCACCACGGCCAAGTCGACGACGACGGTGAGCTACGCCGCGGTCGGCGACGTGATCTCGTACGACATCACCGTCACCAACCTCGGCAACGTGACCGTCGGCGAGGTCGCGGTCAGCGACCCGCTCGCCGATGGCGGCACCGCCTTGTGTACGCCGACGACGATTGCACCCGGTGCGGTGAGCACCTGCCGGGCGTTCCACACCGTCACCCAGGCCGACCTTGACGTCGGCTCGTTGACCAACATCGCCCAGGGCGCCGCAGTTGGGGCGGACGGCTCGGCTGTCGTCGACCCGTCCGACCCGGTCGTGGTTCCGGCGGTGCAGACCCCTCGCCTGGTGACCACCAAGTCGTCGGCCGCTGTCCCGTACTCCCGAATGGGAGAGCAGGTCAGCTACCGCATCGCGGTGCTCAACGCCGGCAACGTCACCGTCTCGGCCCTGATCGTTGACGACCCCCGGGGTGACGTCGGTTCGATGGTCTGCGACGCGACCGAATTGGCCCCCGGCGACACCGCCATCTGCACGGTGATCCACACCATCACGCAGGCCGACCTCGACGCCGGTTCGATCGACAACACCGCCACGGCGACCGCCAGCCCTCCGACGGGCGATCCGGTGGTCGCTCCCTCGAACGTGGTGACCGTGCCTGCGGCCCAGGCTCCGGCCGTCGAAACGATCAAGTCGTCGCCGACGTCCACCTACGCTGCCGTCGGCGATGTGATCGACTATGTGATCACGGTGCGGAATGTCGGCAATGTGACCTTGACGGCGGTCGGCGTCAGCGACCCGAACGCCGACGCGGGCTCGGTGTCGTGCACCCTGAGCACACTCGCCCCGGCTGAAACGAGCACGTGTTCGGCGACCCACACCGTCACGCAGGTCGACCTCGACGGCGGAGCGGTGAGCAACATCGCCACCGGTTCGGGGTTGCCGCCGAGCGGCCCGGCGGTGTCGTCACCGTCGAACCAGGTGACCGTCCAGTCGACGAAGACCAGCGGCATCGAAACCCTCAAGTCGACCACGGCCACCGACTACGCCACGGTTGGGCAGGTCATCGACTATGTGATCACCGTGCGGAATGCCGGCAACGTCACCGTCGACAACGTGGTGGTCACCGATCCGTTCGCCGACGCCGATTCGATCGTCTGTGCGCCCACGACGCTGGCCCCGGGAGCATCGGCGGTGTGCGGCGCGACCCACACCGTGGTGCAAGCCGATCTCGATGCCGGGCAGATCACCAACATCGCCACGGCGACAGCCACCGAACCCGACGGTACGTCGGTCACCGATCCGTCCAACGAGGTGCTCGTACGGGCCACGGTCACCCCGGCGATGACGATCACCAAGCGGACGTCGACGCTGCCGGCCGCGGTCGGCGAGACCATCGGGTACTCAATGACGGTGACCAACACCGGCAACGTCACCATCTCCGGCCTCGCGGTCACCGACCCCCGGGCCGACGGCGGATCACTGGCCTGTAACACGGACACCCTCGCCCCGACCGAATCGGCCACCTGCGCGGCGACCCACACAGTGACCCAAGCCGATCTCGACGCCGGGTCGGTTGTCAACATCGCCGCGGCCGGCGGGTCGGCGCCATCGGGAAGCCCACTGGGGTCCTCTTCGAACGAGGTAACCGTGCCGGTCGTCCAGACCCCGGCGGTCGAGACGATCAAGTCGTCGGCCGACGCTGCGTTCGCCGCTCTCGGCGACGTGCTGCACTATTCGATCCTCGTCCGCAACACAGGCAATGTCACGGTGGCCAACGTCGAGGTGGCAGATCCGATAGCCGACCCGGGCTCGGTCAGTTGCGACGTCGCCCAACTGGCCCCCAGGGAGGTCGCCACGTGTGACGCCACCCATACGGTGACTCAGGCCGACCTCGATTTCGGCTCGGTGTCCAACGTTGCGACGGCGTGGGGTACCCCGCCCACTGGTGACCTGGTTCGCAACGTGTCGGTGGCCGTCGTCGTGCCCGCCGATCAGTCTCCGGCGATCGTCGTCACCAAGTCGTCGCCAACCGTGTCGTACGCCGCGATCGGCGATGTCATCGAGTACACGATCGTCGTGCGCAACACCGGCAACGTGACGATGGACGACATCACGGTCACCGACCCTCAGGCCGAGCCCGAGTCGATCGTCTGCCCCGTCGGGCCGCTCGCCCCCGGCGCCAGCGCGGTATGTACCGCCAATCACCTCGTCAAGCAGGCCGATCTCGACGCCGGCTCGGTGATCAATGTGGCGACGGGTTCCGCCACCCCGCCCACTGGTTCACCCGTCGTCGAGCCGTCGAATCCGGCCACCGTCCCGGCCGTGCAGTCGCCCTCGGTGACGACGGTCAAGGTTGCCGCCGACCCGTCGTTTTCTCAGGTCGGCGACGTGCTGACGTACGCGATCACCGTAGCCAACAATGGAAACGTGACCGTCACCGATGTCGCCGTCAGCGACCCGAAGGCCGACACGACGCCGACGTGCTCGCCAACCACGCTGCGACCCGGCGAGTCGGCGTCGTGCCCGGCGGTCCACACGGTGACGCAGGCCGATCTCGACGCGGGTTCGGTGGTCAATACCGCGGTCGGTTCAGGCCGTCCGCCGACCGGGCCGTCGGTGAGTGATCCGTCGGGTCCGGTGCCGGTCCCCGCCGTCATACGTCCGTCGGTGCTGACGACCAAGTCGTCACCGACGGCCAGTTTCGATGCCGTCGGCGACGTCATCGACTACGTGATCACGGTGATGAACGCCGGCAACGTCACGTTGGCGAGCGTCGCCGTCACGGACCCCAACGCCGACGCCGGTTCGATACTGTGTGACGCCACTACCCTTGCGCCGGCGGCCACGACCAACTGCACGGCGACCCACACCGCGACCCAAGCCGATCTCGATGCAGGCTTGGTGCTCAATACCGCCACCGGGATCGGTGCGGCTCCCGATGCCACCATCGTCACCGATCCGTCCGACGAGGTCGCCGTCGCCGCCATCAAGCGGAGTGGGATCGAGACACTCAAGTCATCGACGACCACCTCGTTCGCATCGGTCGGCGACCTGATCGAGTACACGATCACGGTGCGCAACGCCGGCAACGTCACGGTCACCAACGTGGTGGTGGCCGACCCGCTCGCCGACCCGGGCAGCGTGTCGTGTGCGGCGAACCGATTGGCCCCCGGCGAGACAACGTCGTGCTCGGCGATCCACTCGGTCACCCAGACCGATCTCGATGCCGGCAAGGTGGTCAATACGGCGACCGCCAGCGCGACCGAACCGGGTGGCACGGTCGTCATCGACCCGTCGAACCCCGTGCTCGTTGATGCGATCGCGTCGCCGTCGTTGTCGACCTCGAAGTCGACAGCCGACGTCGCGTTCTCCCAGGTCAATGACGTGATCACTTACAAGATCGTGGTCAAGAACACCGGCAACGTGACCCTCACCGACGTCTCGGTGCTCGACGCGAACGCCGATGGAGGCGCGGCATCCTGTCCCGGTGGCGCGGTCGCCCCCGGTGGCGCGGTCGCCCCCGGTGGCGCGGTCGC
>JANNNL010000504.1:0-2221 GCA_031398525.1 Actinomycetes bacterium
TGATGGGCGTGGATCCGCTGGCCCATGTGCTGCGGCCGCGCTTCCTGGCAGGGCTAATACCACCGAGCAGTGCCATCAGCACGATCGCCATCGGGCTCGTCGCCGGACCGAGGAGGAGGAGTAAGGCAGCTAGCCCAGCCCCGAGCGCCGCCGCGATGCCGACTGCGCGGCGGTCGACGTCGTCGGATGCCGAGGCGATCGGCCATTGGAACACCACTCCGCCGATGGTCGGGGCGGCGACGAAGAGGGCGGTTCGACCGGGGGAGAGACCTACCCGGGTTGCATAGATCGCAGCCATGCCGGTGAGCGCCCCGTGGGCCGCTCCGACGAGGAAGCAGGCGCCGAGTCCGGTGGGGACGACCTTGGCCAGCTCTCGCATCGAGATGTGTTCGTTCCCCTCGGTGGCGGGCGCGTCGGCTTCGGACAGCGTGACCGGAGCGACGGCCAAAGAAGTGAGAATGCTGGCGATGGCGAAACCGGTGAGGGCGCGGGGGTCGAACGAGTTGAGGAGCAGTTGGCCGACTCCGAATGCGCCGGAGGTGACCACCAGATAGATCGACAGCAGCCGGCCCCGATTTTCGTTGTCGGCAAGATCGTTGAGCCATGACTCGGCGACGACGTACTGGCCGGCGATGCACATCCCGGTGATGAACCGCAACGCCGCCCAGGCCGCGGGGGCGTTGGCCATTCCGACCCCGAGGATCGCTGCGGAGAGTAGCGACGCCAGAGCGGCGTACACCCTGATGTGGCCAACCCTCACCAGCGCATCGAGGGTCAGGCGCGAACCGGCGAGAAACCCGGCGTAGTAGGCAGCGCTGATCAGTCCGCTGACGGCCGTGGGTAACTGGCGGAGCTCGGAGCGCACGCCGAGCAGGGTGCCGAAGAGGCCCGAGGCAACGAGGAGGAGGGCAAGACCGACGAACAACCCCCAGATCGCCAGGGCGAGATCTTTGGTGGCCGGACCCTCATCCGGAATGGCCGCTGTCGTCACTAGAGGTGACTCTACGACAGCGCGGCGTCGATGCTCAGTCCGGCGCTGAGCAGACGGTCGTCGTCTCCGGACGGGAGCGAGAATTGCACGCTGGTCGGCAGTCCCTGGTAGTCGGCACCGGAGGGCATGGCGAGGCCGGGCATATCGAGGAAACTTCCGATCATCGTCAGGCGCAGGGTGGCGATGTTTACTCGGGCGAACACCTCGGGATCGGCATCGAGCGGGGCAAGTTCCGGAGCGACGTGGCCGACCGTGGGGGTGACCAGAATCGCTCCGTCGAGCTCATCGATCACCCGAGCCTGCAGCTCGCGGCGGAGTTCGAGCAGCCGCTGATATCGCTCCTCGGGCATCGACCGGCCGAGTTCCAACCGGGCCATGATCCGCGGATCGATGAGGTCCCGGTCGGGACCGGCGAGCCGGTCGGCATGGAATCGGTAACCCTCGGCTGCGCCGGCCCAACCGAGCTCGTCGAGCCATTTGCGGGCGCCGGGAATCGCCGGAACGAGGCGGGTGACCACCGTGGCTCCGTGCCGGATCAACGTTTCCATCGTGGCGAGCAGGTTGTTCCGCACCACATCGGTGACGACCCCGTCGGCCAAGATGCCTGAGTCGACGACGAACGTGTAGTCGGCGAGCACGGTGGTGGCCAACGGCTGCCGGGCGCCACGCAGCGCCTGATCGACGAGGACGCAATCGGCGACGGAGTGGGCCAACGGGCCGATGGAGTCGAAGGTGGCGGCCAGGGGGAAGACCCCAGTCATGTCATAGCGGGCGGTCGAGCTCTTGTAGCCGACCAGACCGTTGAACGCCGCCGGAATACGAATCGATCCGGCCGTGTCGGTCCCCATCGCGATCGGGACGATGCCGTCGTGTACCGCGACCGCCGACCCCGATGATGACCCGCCCGGGGCGCGGGTCGTGACTCCGGGGCGATCGATGGTCGGCGTGCCGAAGTGGGCGTTGAGGCCCAGTCCCGAGAAGGCGAACTCCGACAGGTTGGTCTTGCCGATCGAAATCGCCCCCGCGCGGCGCAGCGCGGCAACCGATGGTGCGTCGTTGGAGGCCTCCGCCGCCGCAGCAAGGCACGCGGAACCTGCAGTCGTGCGGGTCCCCGCCACATCGAAAAGGTCGACCAAGAACACCATCCTCAAGGCCTATGACGGACGCTTCAAGGACATTTTCGAGGAAGTGTATGAGGCCGAGTTCAAGGCCAAGTTCGCCGAAGCGAAG
>JANNNL010000573.1:0-5357 GCA_031398525.1 Actinomycetes bacterium
CATCGCCCCCGCCGCCCGGGGGACGGCGGCCCACCAACGGCTCGCCGCGGCCCGCGGCGCATCGCTGGTGGCGTCTACGCCGGTCGAGCGGATCGAGAGCGACGGTGCCGGCGAGATCACGGTGGTCGCTGGCGGCGCGACCTACCGGTCCGGTTCGGTGACCGTCGCCAGCGACGGCTGGACCAACGAACTGTTGGCACCGCTCGGGATCGAGATTCCCCTGGAAATCACCCGTGAGCAGGTCATTTACTATCCGACGCCGCAGTGCGCCGACTTCGCCGTCGGGCGGTTCCCGGTGTGGATCTGGATGGACGACCCGAGTTTCTACGGCTTCCCCGAGTTCGGTGAGATGGGAATGGTGAAGGCGGCCGAAGACGTTGGCGGCCAGCCGACCACCGCCCGAACTCGCTCGTTCGATCCCGACCTTGCTTCGCTCGGCCGGTTGCAGACCTTCCTCGAACGGACCCTGCCGGGCATTCCCCACGGGACGCCGAAGGTCACCACCTGCTTGTACACGCTGACCCGCGACCGGGACTTCGTGCTCGATACGGTGGCCGGCCATCCGGGCATGCAGGTTGCTCTCGGTGCCGGTCACGGCTTCAAGTTCGCGTCGTGGTTCGGCCGCACCCTCGCCGAACGCGCCGTGCTGGGCACTACCGACTGGGACCTCACCCCGTTCCGCTTCGACCGCCCCGCCCTCACCGACCCGAACTTCGAACCGCACTATCTGACCTAGTCGCGACGTCGTCAGGTGAATGCAGGCTTTGGAGAAGATTTCTGTCGAGCGGTGTCGATTCCGAGGAAGTCATTCGTGGTAACTGTGTCCGACAGCCGTCGGGCCCAACCAAGGAGAATTGACATGACCCAGTACCTACTGTCGGTATGGCACGACTACGACAATGAGGTGTACAGCTCGGACGAAGAGATGCAGCAGGCGTTCGAGCAGGTGGACCGGTTCAACCAAGGCCTACAGGCCTCCGGCCAGTGGGTGTTTGGCGGCGGGTTGATGCCGCCGTCATCGGCCACCGTCGTGCGCGCGGCTGGTTCGGTTTCGATGACCGACGGGCCGTTCGCAGAGTCGAAGGAGCAGATCGGTGGGTTCTGGGTGATCGAAGCTCCCGATCTCGACGCCGCGCTCGACCTGGCTCGCCAGGCGTCGACGGCCTGCATGAACCCCGTCGAGGTTCGGCCGTTCCAGGGCTGAATCGTGGCGTTCGATTCGGCGCTCCTCGGCGAGATCTACCGGCGTGAAGTCGGGCGCTGTTCACACCGACGCCGTTGCTGCAGCTACGACGGACTGGAGGCAGATCGTCGTGCTGTACGACCAGCTCTATGCGCTCCAGCCCACCGATGTCGTGTGGATGAACCGGGCCATCGCGATCGCCGAACTACAGGGTCCTCAAGTCGGCCTCGATGCGCTCGCCACCGTCGACCTCGACCACTACCACCTCTACCACGCAACCCGCGCCGAGCTGCTCGCCCGCCTCGGCCGCCACACCGAGGTGGTCGAGGTCTTCGACCGGGCCATCGAGCTCGCCGCCAACGACACCGAACGCAACTACCTCATCCACCGTCGAGGTGGCGGCTGACCGCGTGTCTATGGACGTCAATGCGAAGGGCCGTCGAACGCCAGCCGGCTGGCTTCGCCGGCTCTCAGGCGGCTCGCATGCTCGGTGAAGTTCATCGCGTCGAACAGTGGGTATCCGCGCTCGATCGAGACTCGCAGCGCCTTCTCGCGGGTCTGAATCGCCTCGGCGGCGTCGACGATCGCGGCGAAGTCTGCCGCTGATCCGACGATGATGCCGTCGTCGTCGCCGACGAGCAGGTCGCCGGGGGACACCGTGACGGTGCCGATCAGTAGCGGCACCTGCATCTCGGGCACCTTCACCGCGGGCGGAGCCTTCGGGACTACCCCACGCGAGTAGATCGGCAGACCGAGACGTCGCAGCGCGGCGGTATCACGCGACAGGCCGTCGATGACGACGCCCGCCAGGCCGCGGCGCAAGGCCTCGGTCCCGAACAGTTCGCCGACCACCGCTTGATCGTCGATCCCGGCCGAGACCACCAACACGTCACCGGGACCGGCGATCTCGAGCGCTCCGATCACCGACATCAAATCGCCGTTGGCCTGAGCCGTGACGGCGCGGCCGACCATCTTCAGGCCCGGCCGCAGCGGCCGGATCGTCCACGGCAGCACAGGGAGCGCCTTGTCGGCGTCGGACAGGCTGGCCGTGTCGGTGAAGCGCAGCCGGGCCAGGAGTTCTTCGTCGATGATCACGAGCGGCACCCTACCCAACCGGCCATTACGCTCGCCTGGTGCCCCCCGACGTGACCTCCGACCGGTTTGCCGCCCGGATGCAGCGCGTCCAGCCGTCGGCCATCCGTGAGCTGTTGCGGCACGGGGCTGATCCGTCGATCATCTCGTTCGGGGGCGGCTATCCCGACGCCGGGCTGTTCCCGATCGATCAGCTCGGTGAGGTGTTCCGCCGGGCGATCGTGGAGCACGGCCGCGACGCGCTCCAGTACACGGTGTCGAACGGACCGGAGCATCTGCGGGGCCAAATCGCTCGGCGGATGGCGAGCGAGGGCGTGGCGTGCCACGCCGACGAGGTGCTCGTCCTGCACGGCGGCCAGCAGGGACTCGACCTCGTCGCCAAGTTGCTGATCAATCCGGGTGATGTCGTGATCACCGAGGACCCCACGTTCCTCGGCGGGTTGATCGCGTTCAACCCATACGAGCCCACGTATGTCGGAGTGCCGATGGATGACCATGGGATGGACACCGACGCACTCGAAGTCGCGCTTGAAGCCAATCCTGGTACCAAATTCGTCTACACGATCTCGGACTTCCAGAACCCGACGGGCGTGACGATGTCGCTGGCCCGCCGGCACCGGCTTATCGAGCTCGCCAACCGGTACGACGTGATCGTGCTCGAGGACAGCCCATATCGCGAGACCCGCTTCGCCGACACCTCGCCGCCACCGATCAAGAGCCTCGATACCGAAGGTCGGGTGATCTACCTCGGCAGCTTCTCGAAGGTGCTGGCGCCCGGTCTACGCCTCGGCTGGGCCGTCGCCACGGAGCAGATCATCGAGCGGCTCGGGCTGTTGAAATTGGCCGCCGACACCCAATGCAGCACGCTGAACATGGCCGCCGTCTCGTTGTTCCTCGACAGCTACGACATCGATCGCCACATCGCCGGCATCAGGGAGGTCTATCGCCACAAAAAGAACCTGATGCTCGCCGCGATCCGTGATCACTTTCCCGACGACGTCAGCTTCACTGATCCGCAGGGCGGGCTGTTCACCTGGCTCACCTTTCCAGCCGGCTTCGACAGCGAGGTGTTTATGCGGGAGCGAGCGCTTCCCCATGCGAAGGTCGCCTACGTACCCGGCGCGACGTTCTACCCAGTACGTGCCGAACCGAACCACGCCCGCGTGAGCTACTCGACACAGTCCGACGAGCGGATCGTGGCCGGAATGTCCGCACTCGGCGCGGAACTGCGCACATGGTCGGCCTGATCGCAGTCGTCGTGGGGTTCTCGGTAACCATCGGCGGCAATCTGGACGGCACCACCGACCGGCCCAGGGCATACGCTCGGGCACGTGGCAGATGACGTGAAGTACAACGACTCGGGAATCGAGATCAAACCTCTCTATTCGGCGGCGGACATGGTTGGGTGGGACGCCGACGCGCAGCTTGGCGCCGGGCCGGGCAAGCCGCCGTATACCCGCGGTGTCTATCCGTCGATGCACCGTGGCCGATTGTGGACGATGCGTCAGTACGCCGGGTTCGGCACCGCGGCCGACACCAATGAGCGGTTCAAGTTTTTGCTCGGCGCCGGCCAGACCGGTTTGTCGTGCGCCTTCGATCTGCCGACTCAGATGGGCTACGACTCCGATCACCCCCGCTCCGAGGGCGAGGTCGGCAAGGTCGGGGTCGCCATCGACACGATCGATGACATGCGCACCCTGCTCGCCGGGCTCCCGCTCGACAAGGTGACCACGTCGATGACGATCAATTCGACCGCGGCGATTCTGCTCTTGATGTACGAGCTCGTCGCCGAGGAACAGGGCATCTCATCGACCCAGATCATGGGGGGCACGATCCAGAATGACCTGCTCAAGGAGTACATCGCTCGCGGGACATACGTATACCCACCGCGACCGTCGATGCGGCTGATCACCGACATCTTCGCCTATTGCAACGAGCGGATTCCCCGGTGGAACACCATCTCTATCTCGGGCTATCACATCCGCGAGGCCGGCTCGACGGCGGTGCAAGAGATCGCCTTCACCATTGCCAACGGCATCGCCTATGTCGAAGCCGCCCAGGCGGCCGGGCTCGACATCGACGATTTCGCCCCGCGGTTGAGCTTCTTTTGGAACGCCCACAACAATTTCTTCGAGGAAGTCGCCAAGTTCCGTGCCGCCCGGCGCATTTGGTATCGCCTGATGAGTGAGCGATTCGGGGCCCAGAAGGAAGCATCGAAACTGCTGCGCTTCCACACCCAGACCGGCGGCTCGACGCTCACCGCACAGCAGCCTGAGAACAACATCGTGCGGGTCGCCATTCAGTCGATGGCGGCGGTCATGGGCGGCACCCAGTCGTTGCACACCAACGGCTACGACGAGGCCCTCAGCCTGCCGACCGAGCGCGCCGCTCGTACGGCACTGCGCACCCAGCAGATCATTGGCTACGAGTCGGGCGTTGTCGACACCCCCGACCCGCTGGCCGGCTCGTACTTCGTCGAGACGCTGACCGACGAGGTCGAGCGGCTGGCGTGGGAGTACATCAACAAGATCGACGAGATGGGTGGCGCCGTCGCCGCCATCGAAGTCGGCTACCAGATGGATGAGATCGATCAGGCGGCCTACTCGTATTCGAAGTCGATCGACGACGACGAGCGGGTCATCGTTGGGGTCAACAAGTTTGCCCTCGACGAGGCGGGTGCGCCCGAAGTCTTCCCGACCGATCCGGAGTTGCAGGCCAACCAGATTGCCCGCCTGACGGCCTTCAAAGCTGATCGTGATCACGTTGCAGTCGCCGCCCGCCTCGACGACGTGCGTGATGTAGCGCGTGGAACCGGGAATCTGCTGGTTCCGATGCGGGAAGCCCTGCGAGCACACGCATCGTTGGGCGAGGTCAGCGATGCCCTCCGCGACGTGTTCGGGATGTACCGACCCGGCTACTGATAACGCTCGTCGATCGTTCTAGAGTGCATGAGTATTTGCTACCGAGTGCGGTGGCAGCTAGACGGGAGACAGAACGTGGCGCAGCGACGGGCCCGGACGAGTCTTGTGGTCATGATGATGGGGGCCGCACTGCTCGGCGTTGCGTCACCCTCACCCAGCGG
>JANNNL010000577.1:0-11766 GCA_031398525.1 Actinomycetes bacterium
GACCCGTCCAGGTTGCCGCCATCGGTTGCGTGGTCGTCGCCAGCGTCGCCGCAACTTCGACCGATCGCCCGACCGATCGCCCGACCGAGCAAGTGAGTCTCGTGGAAGTCGGGTCACTAACGTGAGCCGCAATGCGCACGATCAACGTCACCGTCTGGAATGAGTATCTGCACGAGGTGCTGGAGCCCGAGATCGCCGAGGTCTACCCGACCGGAATTCACGGCGCGCTCGCCGAAGGTTTGGCTCCGAACACCGACTTCATCATCCGTACCGCCACCCTGGCCGAGCCGTCACACGGGCTGACGCCCGAGGTGCTCGAATCGACCGACGTGATGCTCTGGTGGGGGCACATGGGCCACGCCAAGGTCGACGACGCCATCGTCGACCAGGTGTACCAGCGGGTGCTCGCCGGCATGGGGCTGATCGTGCTGCACTCCGGCCACTACTCGAAGATCTTTCGCAAGCTGATGGGCACCAACTGTTCGTTGCAGTGGCGCGAGGCAAACGAGAGGGAGCGGTTGTGGGTGCTCGAACCGTCGCACCCGGTGATGGCCGGGCTACCGCCGTACTTCGAACTCCCCATGGAGGAGATGTACGGCGAGCGCTTCGACGTGCCGACCCCCGAGCATCTGTTAATGGTCTCGTGGTTCCAAGGCGGCGAGATCTTCCGCAGTTGCGCCACCTGGCAGCGCGGCCACGGCAAGATCGTCTACTTCAGGCCAGGGCACGAGGAATACCCGACATACCGCAACGAGCACGTGCTGCGGGTTATCGCCAACGCGTGTCGGTGGACTGCGCCGACGGTCAACATCCCGACCAATCACGCGCCCAATGTCGAGGCCCTCGAATGGGTGCCCGGTGCCTCGGCGCGCGCCGTGGCATCGGCGCTGGCCAACTCCGAGCAAAGCCCCTCAGAACCGGGCAGCGCCGAATGACGACGAAGGTCGGGGTCATCGGCACGGGCGTCATCGCCCACACCCACATCGAGGGATATCGAATCGCAGGAGCCGAGGTCGTCGCCATCTGCGACAACAATCCAACGATCTTGGCGCGGCGGCAGACAGAGTGGGGGGTCCCCACCGGGTACGCCGACTATCGCGATTTGGTCGCCGACCCGCAGGTGGAAGCAGTGTCGATCTGCACGCCGAACGCCGCCCACCATCCAATGACCCTTGCCGCGGCCCGGGCTGGCAAGCACGTGCTGTGCGAGAAGCCGGTGTCGTTGAACCTCGATCACGCCCAGGAGATGATCGAGGTTTGCGCGGCGGAAGGCGTGGTCTACCAGGTCGGTCATCACCTGCGGTCGTGGGTTGCCGCGACCAAGGCGCAGGCGATGATCACGCGTGGCGACATCGGGGCGGTCACGTACGCACGGTTTCGTCAGGCCCACGACTGGGCTGGTTCACCGACGGTCCGCGGCGTGTTCGGGTCCAAGGCTCAGTCGGGCGGGGGCACCCTGCTCGACAATGGCTGCCACCTGTTCGACCTGGCCCGCTACCTGTGCGGCGACGTCAACGACGTCTATGCCCGCATCGCCACCCGCAAGTACGACGTCGAGGTCGAAGACACCGCGATGTCGTCGCTCGGGTTCGCGTCGGGCGCTCTCGGCCATGTGGAGGTGGCCTGGACGGCGACCGGCTGGCACGAGGGCTTCTGGATTGATGGCACCGATGGATCGATCGAAGTCGACAACCATGTAGGGGCCGACGTCCTGATCCATCGGTTCCGCGGCGGGTTCACCAACGACTGGTCCATCACCGACACCGCCCGCTATGAACTCCAGGGCCTCGAAGCCCATGCCCAACATGCCGTCAACTTCCTCGCCGCCATCGCCGGCACTCGCGACGTCGTCTGCACCGGCCGCGACGGCCTCGAAGCCGTGCGCCTGGTGCTGGCGTCATACGAAAGCGCGGCGGCCGGCCAACCCGTCCGGCTCCGAGCCTGATCAGTCGAAAGAGTTGGCGGGCAGGTCGAATCGCATCGGAGCGGGCCGCTCACACGTCGTGGTCAACTCGATTCGCCGACCCTCATCCGACGAGCGAAGTGCGCTGGTCATCAACTCCAACACATGGAGCGCCAACTCGCCCGACGCCCGGTGAGCTCGCCCGGCCACAGTGGCCGAGAGCATGTCGGCCAGGCCGATTCCCCGTTGTTGTGGGATGTTGACCGCCGGCATCGGGATATCACGCCACTCGTCGCCGAGGATGCCGCGGACTTTGAGCGGGCCGCTGAACATGTTCGGATCGGGCACCGACAGCGTCGCCTCGCTGCCGTATATCTCGATGTTCGCAAGCCGGGTCGCCTTCACATCGAAGCTGGTCACCAACGTTGCAGTCGCCCCCGAGACAAACTCGATCAGGCTGGTGACGTGGGTGGGAACGGTCGCTCTGACCACTTCACCCACTCGCCCTTTGGAATGGACGACCCGGTCGGCGATGCCGATCTTGGCCGACCCGATGACCGAGCGGGCGGGTCCAAGCAAGGCCGTCAGCGCCGTGAGATAGTACGGCCCCATATCGAAGAGCGGCCCGGCTCCTGGCCCGTAGAAGAATTCGGGGTTCGGGTGCCACCACTCGGGACCGAATCCGAGCATGAATGCGTTGACCGCCAGCGGTTCACCAATCGCGCCGCGGTCAATCGCCGCCCGGGCCGCTTGCAGGCCCGCGCCGAGGAACGTGTCGGGGGCACACCCCAGCCGGAGGCCACGCGCCGCGGCCAGTTCCACCAATCCACGACCCTCGTCGAAGTCGATGCCGAGGGGCTTCTCGCTGAACACCGCCTTGCCGGCCTCCAACGCTTGACGGGACACGGCGACGTGGGCCAGGGGTGGGGTGAGGTTGACGACGGAATCGATCGACTCGTCGGCGAGCACCTCGTCGAGGGTCGCTGCCACTCCCCCGTGTCGTTCGGCGAACGAGGCGGCCCGGCCCGGCAATCCATCGACGAACGCGGCGATCTCGACCCACGACAACTGCTTGAGCGTGCCGATATAGGCCGGGGCGATGTTGCCGCAGCCGATGATTCCGATGCGCATCACGCGCGACCTCGCGACAAACCTTCACTCGTCAGGTAACGGTGGCTCGCCGCGATCGCTTCGAACATGTCGGTGTCGCATCGATCGAGTTCGACGATGTGCCATGCCGCCTGCGGAGCGCCGCCGAGGATTCCGGCGATGTCGACTGACCCTGATCCGACGGCGACCATCGCCGCAGCAGGATCATTGGCCGGGCCGTCCTTCACGTGCAAGAGGCGCAGTCGGTCGCCGAGGTCGGTGATCACCTGCGTCGGCTCTGCGCCACCCACCGTCGCCCAGTAGATGTCGAGCTCGGCGAAAATGGTCGGACTGAGCTGGTCGAAGAACACGTCCCACGCCCGACGACCATCGATGGACTGCTCGAACTCCCACCAGTGGTTGTGGTAACCGAGGGCCACACCGCGGGCCGCAGCGATCTCGGCCGCCGCATTCATCGACTCGGCCGCCCGGCCGATCTCGTCGGCATCGGCGAACGTCGCGGGAGGAAGGAAGGCGACGACGGCCGTGTCGCAACCGACCGCCTGGATGTCGTCGAGCGCCGCGTTGAATGCATCGGGCGAGGAGTTGCCGACGTGGGCACTCGACACCACCAGGCCGGCGTCGCCGATCACCGAGTTGAACTCAGCAGTCGACATGCCGTGAAAGCCGGCCAGCTCGACCCCGATGAATCCGATCTCGCCGAGCCGGGTGAGCACACCCGTGAAGTCGGCCGCAGCCTGATCCCGCAGCGAATACAGCTGTACCGAGATCGGTATCGGATGAGTGGTCATGGTGCGTCTCCAAGCGAACGGCGTGCGGCCCGCACGTCTTGTGAGTATGACGCGTCGCCGCGACTACTCACATGTCTGCTGGGTCGACGGCGTCGTTGGTGTCGCACTCGGGTACCGGCCGGCCTACCTTGCGGCCGCAGTTCATTCTTGGCACGAGTGTTCCGTGAACTCGGTATTAGTCTGGCCGCTCCCGTATCCGGAGGTCGTTCGTGAAGTCGCAAGCGCAGGTCGTCGTCGTTGGCGGAGGCGTGGTGGGGGCCAGCGTGCTCTACCACCTCACCAAGATGGGGTGGACCGATGTGGTGCTGCTGGAGCGCAAACAGCTCACCGCCGGCTCAACGTGGCACGCCGCGGGCGGCATGCACACGCTCAACGGCGACCCGAACGTGGCCCGTCTGCAGCAGTACACGGTCAACCTCTACAAGGAGATCGAGGCGGAATCGGGCCAGAACTGCTCGATCCACCTGCCCGGCGGCATTCAGTTGGCCGACACCCCCGAGCGTCTCGACTGGCTGCGCATGGCCCAGGCCCGCGGCCGCTACCTGGGCATGCACATGGAGATCATCTCCATGAAGGAAGCCAAGGAGCTCAACCCACTGCTGGAAGAGAAGTACTTCGTCGGGGCGCTCTACGACGAAGACGAGGGATCGGTCGACCCCTACGGCGTCACCCACGCGTACGCCATCTGCGCCCGCAACCGCGGCGCCGAGGTCTACCTCGACACCTGGGTGACCGGACTTTCCCAGCGCACCGATGGCACGTGGGATGTGCAGACCGACCGCGATGGACACGTGATCCACGCCGAGCACGTGGTCAACTGCGGCGGTCTGTGGGCCCGCGAGGTCGGGCGGATGGCCGGGCTTGAGCTGCCCGTGCTCGCCATGGAACACCACTACCTGATGACCGAGCCGATGCCCGAGGTGATTGAGTACAACGCCGCCAACGGGCGCGAACTGCCCCACATGATCGACTTCGCCGGCGAGATCTACGCCCGTCAGGAAGGCCAGTCGATTTTGCTCGGCACCTACGAGCAGGACAATCGCCCGTGGGCCCCACACGAGACCCCGTGGGACTTCGTCTTCCAACTGCTCGACCACGATCTCGACCGCATCGCCCCCGAGTTGGAACGGGCCTTCGCCCACTTCCCGGCGATCGGTAAGGCCGGTATCCAGAAGTTCGTCAACGGCCCGTTCACCTTCAGCCCCGATGGAAATCCGCTGGTCGGACCCATCAAGGGCATGCGCGGCATGTGGTCGGCATGTGCAGTGATGGCCGGGTTGTCGCAGGGCGGCGGCGTCGGGCTGTCGTTGGCCAACTGGATGGTCGAGGGCGACCCGGGGGCCGACATCTGGGCCATGGACGTGGCCCGCTACGGCGACTACGCCTCGCTTGCTTACATCAACGCCAAGGTGCGCGAGAACTACTCCCGCCGCTTCCGCATCACGTTCCCCAACGAGGAACTTCAGGCAGCTCGCCCGCTGCACACAACCCCGATCTACGACCGGCTGACCTCGCACAACGCCGTGTGGGGAGCCGGTTTCGGGCTGGAGCACCCGTTGTGGTTCCAGAAGCCCGGCTTGGAGCCGGCCGAGGACGTGACGTTCTATCGCTCGAACGCATTCCCGGTCGTCGCGGAGGAATCGCGGACCGTGCGCGAGCGCGTCGGGTTCTCCGAGGCGTCGAACTTCGCCAAGTATCGCGTTTCCGGCCCCGGTTGCGCGGAGTGGCTGCAGGGCCTGTTCACCAATGCGCTGCCCCGTATCGGGCGTACTGCACTGACCGCAATGCTCAACCCACAGGGTCGCATCGAAGGTGAGTTCTCGGTGTCGCGGATTGGCGAAGAAGAGTTCTTCCTGTTCGGTTCGCAGGCCGCCGAGGTCCACCATCCGCGCTGGTTCTTGGATCATCTACCTGCGGATTCACCCATCCGCTTCGAGGTATTGGCGCTGTCGATGGTCGGCCTGACGTTGGCCGGGCCGCTCGCCCGCGAGGTGCTCCAGACGCTGACCCGCACGTCGCTGGCCAACAAAGACTTCCCGTTCATGGCCTTCCGTCGCGTCGATATCGGCATGGCCCCGGTCTGGTTGTCGCGGATGACCTACACCGGTGATCTGGGGTACGAGATCTGGTGCGCGCCCGAGTACCAGCGCTACCTGTTCGACCTGATCTGGGAGGCCGGCAAGCCGCACGGCATGGGCTTGTTCGGGTTCCGGGCGTTGATCACGATGCGCCTCGAGAAGAACTTCGGCACGTGGTTCCGCGAGTACCGACCGATCTACACCCCGCTCGAAGCCGGGATGGACCGCTACCTCAAGTTCGACCACGAGTTCATCGGCCGTTCTGCAGTCGAGGCCGAGATCGCCGCAGGCGGACCGAAGCGCAAGCTCGTGATGTTCGTGGTCGAGCCCGACCCCGCCAAGCCCGCCGACGTGCTCGGCGACGAGCCGGTGTGGCACAACGACTCGGTGGTCGGCTGGATCACCTCAGGCGGATACGCGCACTACTCGGGGGTGTCGCTGGCGTGGGGTTACATCCCGTCGGAATTGGCCGTCGACGGCGAGACCGGCTTCGAGATCGAGATCATCGGCAACCGCCGCCCCGCCAGCCTCCAATTCGATCCCGTCCTCGACCCCGAAGGCCTCCGCATGCGAGCCTGATCGCGATGCCGCCTGAATCTCGGGCCGCGCCATCGCGGCCACCACCTTGCCGCCATCAGACGCCAAATTGGAGCGCCTGCGCGGGAAAAGTTGCAGTCGCACTCCCAAGTTCGCTCGCCGCGGCGCGAAACACGCGCTGGCGAGCAAGCCGCGGTGCTGCACACTGTCGGGTGTGGAGTACCTGAAGCCGTCACGATTGAGGCACGGCGACACGGTGGCTGTGCTGTCGCCGTCGTGGGGCGGGCCACATGTTTTCCCGCACGTGTTCGACGCTGGCGTCGACGCTCTCAATCAACTCGGTGTACGAGTCGCGGAGTTTCCGACCACCCGGACACGCCCGGACGCCCTACGGGCCGATCCACGGTGCCGGGCCGACGACGTCAACGCCGCATTCGCCGATCCGTCAATCGCTGCGATCATCGCCACGATTGGCGGTGACGACGTGGCCCGGATCCTTCCTTACCTCGACGCGTCGGTGATCCGGGCGAACCCCAAGATCCTGATGGGGTACTCCGACACCTCGGCCCTGCTGGTCTATTGCCACAACCTCGGTATCATCACCTACAACGGCCCGTCCGTGATGGCAGGCTTCGCCCAACTTCGCCAGTTTCCGGCGGCCGAGGCGCACCTGCGGACGATGTTGTTCGAACCGACGGATGACATCGAGTACCGGCCCTACCCGAACTGGGTCGACGGCTACGCGGATTGGAACGACCCCGCCAACGCCTCACAGATCGGCCCCCGCCGACTCCATGACGGATGGCATTGGCTCAATGGCGCTGGCGTGGTCCGGGGTCATCTGTTCGGCGGTTGCATCGAGGTGCTCGAATTCCTCAAGGGTTCGCAGTATTGGCCAACAGCAGATTTCTGGACCGATCGAGTTCTGTTTCTCGAGACGTCTGAAGACAAGCCGACCATTGACCAGTTGCGCTACTGGCTGTTCAACTACGGCGTCCAGCAAGTGTTCGATCGGGTATCGGCGCTACTCGTTGGCCGCGCTCGCGGCTTCTACGACCGAGAAAAGGTCGACCTCGATGCGATGATCCTCGACGTGGTCGTCGGCGAGTTCGGGGCCAGCGACCTGACGATTGTCACCAACATGGACTTCGGCCACACCGATCCGCAGTGGATCTTGCCCTTGGGTGTTCGAGCCGAAGTCGACTGCGATCAGCGAACATTTCGCCTCGTCGAGTCTGCCGTTGGCTGATCGTCGCCGAAACCGCTCCTGCGTCATCCACGGTCTGGTACATCGAGTCCGAGCAGCTCAAAGCAGGGTTCGAGGCCTTCGATCGTGATGTCGTCACGGCGTAAACGCACATCCCATTCAGCGCGCGCCAGGCGGAAGGCGATCATCTCGTCCACGACGCCCGCTCGTTCCATCCGGCGGGGACCGATGTCGGTGTAGCCGAGTCGTCGGGTGACGCCGACCGAGGGACCGTTGTCGTGCCAAGCCGCAGTGGTAGCGAACTCAGCACCGAGGCCGGCGAACCCGAGGTGGAGCGATGCCTCGCGCATCTCGCGCCCGATACCCGCCCCTTGAAACTCGCGGCCGAGCCATGACCCGGTCTCGAACTCACGCAATACCGGAAAGCTCTCGGTCTTGAGCGCGGAGATTCCGGCCACTTGGCCGTCGGCGATCACCGCCATCGGGAGGGCCCACTTCTCCGGACCCAACGACGCCCGGTCCTTCCAGTAGCGCCGCACGACATTGCGCTCCAGCGCGGGTGATTCAGCGACACTCCAGGGCCATCGAAAGGGCATGAAGCCCGGGTCGTGAATGCCCCGTGCCGCCAAACGGGCGAGTTCGACGGCGAGGGTATCGTCGACATATCGCAGCTCGAGTCGTGGGGTACGGACCCGGAGGTCGAAAAGCGGCCAGATCGGGTGCGTCATGCCAACAGCGTGGCATGACCGCAGCGTCCTCCTGACTGCAATTTCCATTGCTCGCTGGCAGGCAGACCGGCAGATCGACATGCCGGCTCATGGCATGCAAGCCTGAGGGGATGATCGCAGCCGACGTGCCCGGCCCCTTCGACACCGTTGAGAGAAAGAGTGTGCATGCTCCCAAGGGGTTTGGCAGCGACAACAACGCCGGAGTGCATCCGGAGCTGTTGTCGGCGATCATCGCCGCCAACGAGGGCCACGTACACGGCTACGGCGACGACGACTACACCCGCCGGGCCGAGGCCCGGTTCCGTGAGCACTTCGGCGATCAGGCCCGAGCGTTCATGATGTTCAACGGCACCGGGGCGAACGTCGCCGGGCTCGCCGCGGTCGTCAAGCCGTGGGGGTCGGTGATCTGCGCCGAGGGTGCCCACGTCAACGCTGATGAATCGAGTGCCCCAGAGCGGTTCATCGGTTGCCGCCTGCTCGACCTCCCCACGACCGACGGGAAGTTGACCCCAGAGCTGATCGAGCGGCACGTGACCCGGATTGGCGATGTCCACCACCCGCAATGCGCGGCGGTGTTGATCTCGCAACCAACGGAGTACGGCACGCTCTATTCGGTCGACGAGGTGCGAGCCATCGCCGATCTTGCCCACTCCCACGGGCTCATCCTCTATATGGACGGGGCGCGATTACCCAACGCTGCCGCGGCGCTCGACACGTCGTTTCGGGAGTTCACCACCGATGCGGGGGTCGACGTTGTGTCGTTCGGCGGCACCAAGATCGGGATGATGCTTGGCGAGGCCGTGGTGTTCCTGAAGCCCGAGTTGGCCGAGAACTTTGAGTTCATCCGCAAGCAAGCGATGCAGCTCGGCTCGAAAATGCGCTTCATCGCGTGTCAATTCGACGCGCTGCTCTCGGGCGACCTGTGGCATCGCAACGCCAGCCACGCCAACGCAATGGCCCAGGTCTTGGCGAGTGCGGTAGCCAACATTCCGGGCGTGACAATCACCCAACGAGTGCAAGCCAACGCCGTTTTCGCGACCGTCCCGCCGCAGCACATCGAGACGTTACGCGAGCGGTTCTTCTTCTACGACTGGGACGAATCGCAACACGAAGTCCGCTGGATGACCGCCTGGGATACCACCGACGACGACATCGATGCCTTCGTCGACCACATCCGATCAACCCTCGTCGGCTGATGAACGACGGCCTCAACTCCGACTATCAGCGGGCCGGGTTCAACCGGACTGTCGGGCTCGGTGCCCGCCCTGCCGTGGTGATCGTCGACATGTGTCGGGCCTACTTCGACGAGTCATCACCATTGTTCGCCGGGGTGCCCTAGGTCGCCGAATCGTGTCGTCGGCTGGTCGCGTCCGCCCGTACCGCCGACGTGCCGGTCATGTGGACGAGGGTCGAGTACGAACCGGGGGGCACCAACGGCGGGGTGTGGTATCGCAAGGTCGGCGTGCTGAGCTGCTTCTACCGGGGCAACCCGTTCGGCGACTGGCTCGATGATTTGGAACCCACCGGCGAGGTCGTCGTCACCTGCACACGCCTCGGGCTTCTTCGGCACTCGGCTGGCCGACGCGCTCCGCCACGTCGGAGCAGATTCGGTGATCATTGTCGGCGTGTCGACCGGCGGCTGCGTGCGAGCTACGGCGACCGATACCTCGGCGCATGGATTCGTCCCGATCGTGTCCGCCAGGCCGTCCGTGACCGCAACCCGCAGGTTCACGAGGCGAAACTGTTCGCGTGTTCGACGACTACCCGACGGCAACGGCCGAATTGGGTGCCAAGGTCATGCCGTTGATGAAGAGTCGCCGTTGATATGGATCGGGCGGCGAGATGTGTCGCCCGGCACAAATGACGCCGATCACAACATGTGACCAACGGCGCATAGATAACCACTCCAAGCCTCTATTCAATCAAAGAACGGTCTGGTACGTTCCCAACAGCGAGGTCGAACGCCAATTGCTGGCGATCGGCATCGAGACTTGGGGAAAGCGTTGAGGTCATGGGTGGTCTTTGGCGCGCTCCTCGTTCAACATCTACGACAGGAGCACTTCATGGAATCCACAGAATGTACGATTGCCGAATACCTTGCGATTCGATTAGCAGAGATCGGTGTTCGCCACATCTTTTCGGTGCCGGGTGACTTCATCGTCCCGTTTCTTCAAACTATCGATGACCTCGGTGTGATCAATCGGGTCGGTAACACCACCGAGATGGAGGCCGGGTATGCCGCCGATGGCTATGCCCGTATCTGCGGGGTCGGCGCGGTGGCGGTCACCTATGGCGTCGGCTCGCTGAGCGTGCTCAACGCGATCGCCGGGGCATATGTCGAACGGGTGCCGATCGTCGTTGTCAACGGCTCCCCGGGTACCGACAAACGGCTGATCGACCGCGATACCGGCCTCACCTGGCATCACATGATCGTCGATGCCGAGAGCCGCGACCTGAGCATCTATCGAAATGTCACCGCCATGGCGATCCAGGTCAACAATCCGTCGCGGGCCCCACTCGACATCGACGCCGCTCTGACGACCTGCATGAGCGAGCGCCTACCGGTCTACCTGGAGATGTTCGAGGACCTCTACGGCGTGACGTGTCCGCGCCCAACATCACCCCTGGTCATTGCACCAGTCCCCTCGGTCACTGCGAACCTCACCGCCGCCGTGACAGCCGCGGTGGAGAAGGTCCGCAGCTCCAATCGTCCGCTGATCTGGGCCGGAGCCGAGATCCGCCAAGCGGGAGTCGCCGACCAATTGGAGGAACTGATTGCCCAGACTGCCATCCCGTTCACCACGTCATTGGCCGGCAAGTCAGTCGTCTCGGAATCGAACCAGATGTTCAGCGGGGTCTACGACGGCCTGTCGTCCAACCCGGCGACCGCCGCGCTGTTCAACGCGTCGGATTGCTTGATTACGCTCGGCGCCTGGCCCACCGATATCAATCTGCTCGGCACCGTCGGGTCGGAGATGCTCGCGACGGGACCGTGGGGGAGCAACCCGATTCGAGCGCTGCGGGGCTCGGTGCACGTCGGGGGTGCGTACTACGCCCAGGTGAATTTAGGCGACTTCATCACCGAACTGACCATCACCCTGGCGAGCTATCGATACATCGGATCTGGTGACGCTCCGCCCGCCGCCGTGTCACCGCCAGCCCCTGCCCCCGACGATCCACTGACGTTTGACAGCTTCTTCCACCGGGTGACCAGCGAGATCGGCGACTCCCATGTTGTCATCGCCGACATTGGCTTCTCCGGACTCGGATCGATGGATGTTCCGGCAACAGTCCGCAACGGATACGTCAGCCAGGCGGTGTGGGCGTCGATCGGCTATGCCGTACCTGCCGCGATCGGAGTCGGCTGTGCATTTCCCGACAAACGGCCGATCGTCTTTGCCGGTGATGGCGA
>JANNNL010000617.1:0-4949 GCA_031398525.1 Actinomycetes bacterium
GTTTTGTCGCGGCGGAACGGAGGTTGTCCCATGGCCGAGACTGCCCCAGCCGGATACTCCGGTACACCATTGCCCAAGAAGATCGGGATCACGCCCGACACGGTGTTCGCCACGGTCAACGCGCCATCGGATTTCAATCAAACGCTCGGCGAACTCCCGGCTACCGCTCGCTGGGCGACCGATGTCGACGGTGCCGCGCTGGTAATCGGCTTCTTCACCGAACGGGCACGCCTCGTTGAGGCCTGGAGTGGGCTGACGAGCGCCGTTGGTCAGCTCGGGACCGTCTGGGTTGCCTGGCCGAAGAAGGCAAGCAACGTGCCGACCGACATCACCGAGACGACTTTGCGTGAGGACTTCCTGCCCACCGGCTGGGTGGATGTGAAGGTCTGTGCAATCGACGCCACCTGGAGCGGGCTGAAGTTCGTACTCCGCAAGGAACTCCGCGCCTGCCCGTAGCGACCAGGTCACCCCTGACAGGTCGGGCACCAGAACGTCGAACGGGCGTGACGACCGTGGCGCCGAAACGAGATCACCGTTCCGCAGTCGATGCACGGCCGTCCTGATCGGCCGTAGACGGCGAGTCCGCCCGGGGCCCGAGCGGAGGTCACCGTCGTACGTTGCCCGCCCGACAGGTTTGCCCGCAGCATCGCCGCTGCCGTCCCGATCAACGCTGCGGCGGTCGTCGCGTCGATCGAACCGACCGCAGCGAACGGGTCGACCCGGCAGGCGAACAGCACCTCGCTCTTGAACACGTTGCCAACGCCGCAGGCGACGCGTTGGTCGAGCAGCACCTCGGCGATCGACTGCTCCGGATCGGGGAACCCGGTCAACCGGGCGATGCAAATCGTCAGCTCAGCGTCGTCGCGGCAGAGGTCGGGCCCAAGATGGGCGAGCGCCGCTGGCACCCCATCCGACGGGACAACGTAACTCTCCACCTCGGGTGCTCGAAAACAGACGGCAACCCACTCGTCGGTGGTGATGACCACACGGGCATCGCGTCTGGGCAGTCGCCACCGCTCGCCGGCGCGGTACAGATGCCACGACCCGATCATCCGCATATGGGTGCGCAGTACGACTCCGCCGCGCCAGGTGATCTCGATGTGCTTGCCGATGCTCTCGACGGTCTCGATGAAGTCGCCGACGGGCGGGTGGCCACTCGTCAGCCTCGGCGCGCTGAACGCCCGCATTTGGCGGCCAGCCAGCGCCGATCGCAACGCGTTAGCCGCGCGATGAATGGTGTCACCTTCGGGCACAGTGGGATCGTACGCCGTCGTCTCGGCGCCGCGGTCGGACGTCGGTCAGACGGCTGCGGGGGTGTGGCGACGACGGCGACGCTTGGCGGCGATCACCGCGATCGCGCCCACCCCGAGGCATGCCGCGCCCACCCCGAGCGGACCAATCACGTCGGCGCCCGTCACCGGGATCTTGCCGCCCTGGCCAGGCGTGGCGGCGACGACCTTGGTGGCCGAGACCTTGAACGTCACCCGGTTGCGCTCACCGACCGCCGTGGCCGTGTTGACGATCAATCCATCGGCGATGTTGGCCGGCACGACGACATGGGACCGACTGCAACGCATCGTGTCGCCCGGCGCGAGGCTCGTCGATGCCGACGGGGTGCAGGCCATCGACGACAGCATCGGATCGATGACCGTCACGTTCGGAATGATCACGTTGCCGGTGTTCGTCGCCGTGATCACGTAGTCGATCGTCTCGCCAATGTCGGCCAGACCGTTCTTGCCACTGTCGTTGAGCCCACCCGTCTTGGCCAGCGACAACTTCGGCGTAATGATCGCCGGAACCGAGATCTGGTTGGTGTCCACGGTCAGCTTCAGCCCCTTGGGGGCCGTAGCCGACGCCGTTGCCACATTGACCACCTGGCCCGCTTCGATGTCGCCCTGCGTCACGGTATGGCGGGCGGTGCATTCGGCCGTCTCGCCGGGGGCGAAGAATCCGGCCGGGCAGCTCACCGAGCCGGCGTCGGCATTGGCGTCAGTCACGCTGATCTCGCCGAGCGAGACGTTGCCGGCGTTGCGAACGCTGATCACGAACGTGATCACGTCGCCGACAGAGTCGTAGCTCGTCGTGGTTGCCGACTTGGATGCCTCGATCGCCGGGCCGGCCGCCGACAACAACGTCACCGCGTTCGACGGACCTTGCAACGTCGGGCCCGTTGGCGGTCTCGCCCGGCCGGTGGCCGTATTGGCGATCGAGCCGGCATCGAGATCTGCCTGGGTGACGGTGATCTTTGCGGTGCATGTCGCCGTTGCCCCCGGAGCCAGGGTCGTCGGCGAACAGACCAACGCGGCGACATCCGCGCGCACGTCGGTGGCATCGACATCGGTCACGGTGACGTTGCCGATGTTGCGCACCGTCACCGTGTAGTCGAGCATCTGGCCGACGACGTTGTACACCTCGCTGGTCGTCGCCTTGATGGTTTCAAGTTCTGGTTGCTGGTTGGCCGGTACCCAGACCTCGTTCGACGACATCGGCGGCAACGAGCCCGTTGGAGCCATGCCGGTGGCCGTGGCAACGTTGGCCACTCCACCGTGGTCGAAGTCGGCTTGGGACACCGTGTGAGCGGCCTGGCAGATGGCGGCGGCGCCAGGAGCGAGGGTCACGGCGTCGCAGATGATCGAGCCGGCATCGGCGGCCGGGTCGGCGATCGCCAGCTCGGTAATCGTGACGTTGCCGGTGTTACGGACGTTGATCGTGTACCCGACGATGTCGCCGAGGGCGTCGATCTGGGTGGTCGCCGAACTCTTGGTCACCTCGATGGCCGGGCGCTGGGCGACCGGAATCAGTACTTCGGCGGAAGGCGCTGAAATCCGTCCGCCGAGCGGCGGTGTTGCCGAGCCGGTGGCGACGTTGGTGACGAATCCGGCGTCGAGGTCGGCCTGGGTGACCGTATGGACCGCCGTGCAGGTCAACGCAGCTCCGGGGGCTAAAATCGTCGCTGAGCAGGAGATACTCCCCGGATCGGCGTTGGCGTCGGTGACCTCGACCCCGTCGAGGGTCACGTTGCCGGTGTTGGTTACGACGATCGTGAAGTGGATGACGTCGCCGAGTTGGTCGACCACTGCTTCGGCGGCGGTCTTCGCGGTGGACAACCGGGGCGTCTGCGCCGCGGTCACAATCACGGGCTCGGTCTGCGTCGCCACCGGGGTGCCTTGCGGATCGCGTCCCGACGCCGTCGCGGTGTTGGTGACGTTTCCGGCATCAAGATCGGCTTGCGTCACGGTGTGCGCCGCGGTGCACGACGCCGATTCGCCAGGGGCGAGGATTGGGCGATCACAGGTAACCACGCCATCGTCGGTGTACGCGTCGCTGACGGCAATGCCGCTGATCGTCACGTTGCCCTGGTTGGTGACGGTGATGAGGTAGTCGAGCACGTCGCCGACTTCGGCGAAGGTCGTGACTGTCGTGGACTTTACCGCAGTCAACACCGGGTTGGTCGTGGCCCTCACAAGCACCTCGTTCGACGGGTCGGTGACGACCGTGCCGTCGGGTTCCGCGGCCGATGCGGTCGCCACGTTGGTCACCACACCAGCGTCGAGGTCCGCCTGGGTGACGGTGTGAATGGCCGAACACTGCGACACCGACCCGGGGGCGAGGTCGAGTGGGGCACAGGTCAACGAGCCGGCATCGACGTTCGGATCGAGCATCGTCAACCCGGTTACCGTCACGTTGCCGGCGTTGCGCACCGTGATCACGTAGTCGATCACGTCGCCGACCGCGTCGAACGTTGGCGTTGGCGTCGACTTGATCGTCTCGATGCCGCTGAGCTTGACCGCATCAACGGTCACCGGGTTCGACGGCTTCGCTACCTCGGTTCCGGCGGGAGTGGTGCCCACGCCGGTGGCGACGTTGTTGACGCCGCCACGGTCGACGTCGAGTTGGGTGACCGTGTGGCGGGCGGCACAGGTGCTGACCGCACCAGGGGCAAGCGCCGTCGGCGTGCATGAGATCGAGTCGACGTCGGCATTGGCGTCGCGGATCGTGACCCCCGCCAGGCTGACATTGCCGACGTTGGTGACGGTGATGGCATAGTCGATGAACTCGCCGGGAGCGGCGAACGAGGTGGTCGGCGACGACTTGACGACATCGATCGCCGGAGTCTGGTCGGCCGGAATCGTCACCGGGTCCGAAGAATCCGAGATCGCCGGGTCGGTCGGTGGATTGGCCGAGGCGGTCGCCACGTTACGGATCGACCCGGCATCGAGATCGGCCTGGGTGACCGTATGGACGACGGTGCAGTCCGCCGTCGCTCCAGGGGCGAGCGAGGTCACGTCGCACCGCAACGAACCGGCGTCGGCGTTCGGATCGGCGATGGTCAGCCCTGCCACCGTCACGTTGCCAGTGTTGAGCACCGAGATGCGATACGGAATCATCTCGCCGACGGTCGAGTACGGGGTGGCCGCCGACGACTTGGTGACCACGATCGACGGGCTGGTGATCACCGGAACGATGACGGCGTTCGATGGGGTGTTGATCGGCCTGCCGTTGGCCCCGGTGCCCGTGGCCGTGGCGACGTTGCGAACCGAGCCCGCATCGAGATCGGCCTGCGTCACGGTATGTGTCGCAGTGCAGGTGGTGGCCAAGCCCGGAGCGATGGCCGTCGGGGCACACGTCATCGTTCCACCATCGGCCCACGGGTCGTTGACGACGATGTCGGTGACCGTGACGTTGCCGGTGTTGCGCACCGTGGCCAAATACGAGATGACGTCGCCAACTGCGGCGACCTCAGTCGTCGTCGTCGACTTGACGACCTCGACGGCCGCCGTCGTGCTCGCCGGAACGACCACCTGCGCCGACATCGCCGTCACCCTCGGACCGATCGGCGGGGTGGCGTGGCCGTGCGCCACGTTGGTGACCGAGCCCTCATCGAGATCGGCCTGGGTGACGGTGTGGGTCGCCGAACACTCGACGCTGCCACCGGGGGCGACCGCGCC
>JANNNL010000619.1:0-8060 GCA_031398525.1 Actinomycetes bacterium
GACGCCAGACACTGACCCCGGCGACGAGCGGGGCCAGTAGCACGACCCGCGTGAGCTTGACGATGACCGCGGCTCGACGGGCCTCCTCGCTGACCGCCGACGAAGCGGCGACTGTCTGAGCCACGTCGTGCACGCTCGCCCCGACCCAGGAACCGAACGCCGCGTCGTCGAGTTTGAGCCATAGCCGATTGATCAGGGGTAGCACCACGATCGCCAGCGACCCGCACAAGGTGACCATCGCTATCGCATAGGTGACCTCTTCTTCATCGGCCCCGGAGAGTGGCTCGACGGCGGCTACGGCGGACGCGCCGCAGATAGAAAAACCAGTCGCCACCAGCAGACTCATTGGTCCGCTGAGGCCCAGACGACGACCAAGCCATTGGGTGCCGAAGAACGTTGCAACGACGACCACGAGTACGACAAGCAACCCGGGACCACCCAGTTCAATGAGGTTGCGGGCGGCCAGTTGGGTGCCGAGCAGAACGACCCCTACTCGCAGAAGCCGCTTCGCCGCGTAGGTCAGTCCGGGCCGCATCTGGTCGGTGATCAGACCCAGGTTGGTCAGTAGCACGCCGATCGCGACCGAGATGACCAACGGGCTGACGGCCGTAGATCGTCGATGGATGGCGAAGGCAATAGCGACGACGATTCCGGCGACTCCCAGCCCGAACAGGTCCCGGCGCTGCGGCAAGAGCTTGCGGAACTCGGAACGTGCCGTGCTGGGCCGGAAGTTGCTCGCCATGGCGGTCCAAGTTCTAGCGCATCGCTGTCGTTCGGCCGCGAGTTGACTCAGCGACTCAGCGACTCAGCTTTCGGGTAGCGGAAGCCGACCGAACGCCGGTGGCCGCTTCTCGAGGAACGACTTGACCCCTTCGGCAAAGTCGGTGCGGCCGAAGCTTTCGATCATCAACTGCTGTGCATGGCGCTCGGCTGCTCCGAGACCGACGTGAAGCTGCTCGTAGACCTGCCGCTTCATGATCGCCAGCGAGGTCGGCGAGCATCGCTCGGCAAGGTCTTTGATGTAGTCGACGCAATATGGGATGAGCTCGTCGCGTGACACCAGGGTGTTGGCCAAACCGATGCGGACCGCCTCCTCGCCGCCGACCTTTCGGGAGGAGAACAGCAGGTCCAGGGCAACGCCGGGGCCGACCAGCCGCGGGAGCAGCCAGCTCAACCCCCATTCGGCGATCAGGCCGCGCTGAGCGAAGGCCGTGAGCATCACCGCTTCGGGGGTGATGACCCGAAGGTCGCAACACAAGGCAAATGGGTACGCCATTCCGGCGACTGCGCCATTGATCGCGGCGATGATCGGCTTGTCGATCGTCATCAGATACGGGAAACGCCCGGTGAACTCGCCCTGTTCACCGGAGCCCGGCGACGGGGCCCGCTCGGGAGCCGACGCCTGGCCTTGGTTCCCACCGGCGATGCTCGACAGCATGTTCATGTCGGCGCCGGCGCAGAACGCCCGGCCTTCACCGGTGACGATGATGCCGACCACCGACCGGTCGGCCTGGGCCCGCAGCATCGCGTCTTGAATCTCGCCGTCCATCGCGTTTGTCCACGCGTTCAATGCGGCGGGGCGGTTCAGGGTGATGAGCGCCGCGGGTTCGGTGACCTCGTAACGGATCTCGGTATACATGTCGTCCCTCTCAGGCGGTCGCAGGCTCGTCGGCGACACCGACGATCGCGCCTGGCACATTCTCGGGGGTCCCCGGGGTCAGATCGAAACGCGAACGGATCCTGCTGCCGGCACATCCACCCCCATCGGTACCCGACGCCTCGGTCAGACTGCGCTCGAGCAGGGGCGATGCACCCGAGAACATGCCCCATGGGCTCTCACAGCCCGGCACGATCCACACATGGTTCATCCATCCACCGCTGCCGCCCTGCTTGACGCCGCCGCGCTGGGTGCACTCCTCCTCGGTGGTTGTGGAGTCGCCGATCACGCCGGTGTCGTTGACGCACAACCCGATGTGGCGGTGGAAGTGGTCGTTGGGCCCCGCGAACCCCTGCGTGGGCTCCAGTTCGCTGTCGTGGATCATGTAGTACGACAGCCCGACCATCGACGACGTTGGATCGGTGCCGTCGTACAGCAACATCTCCGGCTCATCGATGTTGAACGTGCCATCGACGTACTTGAAGTTCATGTAGTGGGCGGCGATACCCGTGACGTAGCCGGTGACCTTGGTCCACCCGGCCGCCTCGGCGTCACCGGGGTGGGGGTACTTCATGGCGATGGCCTTGGCCTGGGCGAGTTCGTCGTCGAGTTGATCACACTCGGCCTGGTCGGTCATCGGCGTCCACGGCTGGGGGCCGAGGTGGCCGCCGTGGCCGCCGTTGTCGTCGGGTGCCCCAGCCGCCGCGTGATGGGCGACGCCGACGTACGACTGCATCCAGCGGATCCACTCGCGGTACTCGGCGTCGGTTGAGCTGCCGAGCATCGCCACGACCTTGGCATCCTTGGCCTCGCCGCCCGGCTTGGTGGTTTCCCGGATGAGCTCATCGAGTTTCGCCGAACCGGCCGGTGATGTGGTTGAGCCGACGTCTCCGTGAACGGTCGTTGTTTCCTCCCAGAAGGAGACCGAATTGATCGCCAGATCGCAGCGGCTGGCCAGCGCGCTGATGGGCGCGGCCCCCGGTGTCGCCGCGTGGTGGCCGGCATCGTCACGTCCCGCATCGGCACCCGCCGAAACGAGTGGGGCTGCGACGGTTGCGTCTCCCACCACCTCGCCGCCGGTGATCCCGGTCCCGGCGAGCAGCCCCTCGTTGATATCGGCGTGTGCATGGTCGTCGCCCGCCGCGCCCGCCCCGCCCGCCGCTGCGCCGTGACCGCTGGCCGAATGATCCCGGGCGGACGGCGACGCCAAGGCAACCGACGTGGCGACCATCGCGAACCCGGCAATCGCACCACCGATCACCCCACCGGCCAGGCCGAGCCGTCGCCCAAGGGTGGGTCGAACCAGCACCGCAACGCAGAGCAACACTGCGGCGGCTTCCAATCCGGTAGCGAGCAGGTCGATGGCGGTGACCTCGGCCTTGTGGCCGGAGTTCACACCAAAGGGCATCCCACTGGTGCGGCTCCGCGCCCAGATGCCGATCATCACCAGGTTGACGACTGCGGCCGAGGTGAGCAGCCGGCGCGACGGACGGATCAACGTTGCCACACCGATCAGGGCGCCCACCCAGGCCGCACTGGCGAACCCGATGGCTTCGACGGCTGACTCGGCCGCATGACTTGGAATCATGGCGAAGTGAATTGCCGCCGGGCCGAAGAGGCAGGCGGCGATGGCCAAACGCGCCACAATGCTCAGGTCGAGGCCGTGTGAGGCTGCCGACTGCGGCGGTTGCCCGCCGACATGGTCGGCGGATGGTCGATCGAACGTGAGGCTCATGTTTGGGTACCGTCCTGACAAATCCCGTCTTCATCACCATAATCGCTGTTGGCGGCCGGATCGCCTCGGACGGGTACGGCAACCCGGTACGTTGGCGGTCGATGAGCGAGCCCACGATTCAGCCTGTCGACGCCACGAAGGTTCCCCGCTATGCCGGTGCGTCGACGTTTGCGCGTCTGCCCGAACTCCGCGACGTCGAGCGCTGCGACGTCGCCATCCTCGGGGTGCCGTTCGACGGGGGAGTGAGCTATCGCCCGGGGGCCCGCTTCGGCCCGATGGCCATTCGTCAGGCCTCGCGGATGCTGCGTCCGCAATATCACCCTCAGCTTGAGGTGCAGCCGTTCGTCGCGCTGCAGGCCGCCGATGCCGGAGATGTGGCCTGCAATCCGTTCTCGATTGCCGAGGCCCTCCATGCTGTGGAAGCGCGGGCGTCGGAGTTGCTCGGTACTGCCGATGGCCCGCAACCCGTCGGGGCGTTGGTCTCGATGGGCGGCGACCACACGATCGCCCTGCCGCTGCTCCGGGCCGTGAATCGGCGGTTCGGCCAGGTTGCGCTGGTGCACTTCGACGCCCATCTCGATACGTGGGATACCTACTTTGGCGAGCCGTACACCCATGGCACCCCGTTTCGCCGGGCCGGCGAGGAGGGGCTGTTCGATCCCGAGGCATCGATGCACATCGGTATTCGCGGTCCGGTCTACTCACCACAAGACTTTGCCAACGATGAGGCCTTGGGTTTCCGCACACTGAGCTGCGATGACGTTCATCGCATGGGAGTCGATGCCGTAGCGGACCGAGTGCGCGAGGTGATCGGTAATCGACCGTTGTATCTGTCGATCGACATCGATGTGCTCGACCCGGCGCACGCTCCGGGGACCGGTACACCCGAGGTCGGCGGTATGACCTCGCGGGAGTTGTTGATGATTCTGCGGGGTTTCAAGGGCCTGAATCTGGTGTCCGCCGACGTCGTCGAGGTCGCCCCGGCGTACGACCACGCCGATCTCACTTCGCTCGCTGCGGCGACGACGGTGTACGAGTTGGCATGCCTCATGGCAGCACGCGAGTAAATCGACGCGATCGGGCCTGTCGGCGCAGGTGGAGTGCGGAAACCACCCGATTTACCTCTACCATGCGATGCCGCTCCTGCGGCACGTTCTCGCCCCCAGCCGCTCACAAAGCTTCGAGGTCCGGTGTGAAGTTCAAGAAGGGTGACACGGTCATCTATCCCCAGCACGGTGCATGCATTGTGCAGGGGACCAAGAAAATGACCATGTTCGACGAAACCGCCGAGTACCTGATCCTCAAGACGGTGATCAACGAGATGACGCTGTCGGTTCCGGTCGACAACGTCGACGAAGTCGGGGTGCGTCCGCCGGTCAACGCCGACGAACTCGAAGACCTGGTGTCGGTGCTGTCGAAACCCGACCCCCGCGTGCCGTCCAACTGGTCGCGGCGGTTCAAGAACCACCAAGAGAAGCTCAAGTCGGGCGATGTCTATCAGGTTGCCGAAGTCGTACGTAACCTCGCGGCACGCAACCGCGACGCAGCACTGTCGGCGGCCGAGCGCACGATGTACGAGCGGGCCCGTATCAACCTTGTGTCCGAGATCGCCCCGGCGCTGAAGGTCTCGGCAGAAGAGGCCGAGCAGTTCCTCGACGAGGCCCTGTCGAAGGGTGTGCTGAAGGCTCCGGTGAAGGATGCCAAGACTGATGCCAAGGCCGAGGTGAAGGCAGAGGTGCTCGCCGCTCCGAAGTCGGAATTCGAAGACTGAGGTTCTGCTCCCTCGAACCGAGGGGCTACCGTCCAGAGCATGCCTGGCCGTCTCCATATCTCTAGAGCAGAACTCGAAGCAAAGATTGCTGCGGGTGAGATCGACACGGTCGTGATGGTGTTTCCCGACCTGCAGGGTCGGTTGGTTGGCAAGCGTACGACGGCCCGGTTCTTCATGGAGAACGTCGCCGACAACGGCACTGAAAACTGCAATTATCTCGTCGCCACCGACTTCGACAACAACCCCGTGCCGGGCTATCGCTTCACCAACTATGCCGCGGGCTATGGCGACATGCTCGCCACCGCCGACTGGGACACGATCCGCGTCACGCCGTGGGTGGAGGGGACAGCGCTGATCATGTGCGACCTCTTCGACGTCGACACCGGAGCGCCGATCGAGGTGGCACCCCGACAGATTCTGCGCCGCCAGGCCGAAGCGGCCGAACGGATGGGCTTCTTGCCGATGGTCGCCTCGGAGATCGAGTTCTACCTGTTCCGCGATACGTATGAAGAGGCCCATGCCAAGGGATACCGCGGACTTGAGCCCCATTCGCCCTGGTTGGAGGACTACCACATCCTCCAGACCACCAAGGACGAGTACATCCTCGGTGCGATCCGCCGAGGACTCGAGGCGGCCGGGGTGCCGGTCGAGTTCTCCAAGGGCGAGGCCGGCAGGGGCCAGCACGAGATCAACCTCGACTACACGACCGCGGTAGAGATGGCCGATCGCAACGCGGTGTACAAGAACTCGGCCAAGGAGATCGCGTCGCTCAACGGCCGGTCGATCTCGTTCATGGCCAAGTACGACTTCAACGACACCGGTTCGTCGTGTCACGTGCACTCATCGCTCTGGTCGACCGACGGCTCCGAGGCCCAGTTTTACGACCATGATGGCGAGCACCACATGAGCGACACCTTCCGCTGGTGGGTGGGCGGACTCATTGCGACGGCGGCGGAGTTCTCGATCCTGTGGGCCCCGACGATCAACTCGTACAAGCGGTTTCAACTCGGTTCATGGGCACCAACGGCGATCGGCTGGGGCACCGACAACCGCACGCTCGGATTTCGCAAGGTCGGTCACGGCAAGTCGTCGCGGGTCGAATGCCGCATTCCGGGAGCCGACGCCAACAGCTACCTGGTGTTCGCCGGGCAGCTCGCCGGCGGACTCCATGGCATTCGGAACAAGATTGAGCCGCCCGCGCCATTCATCGGCAACGGTTACGAGTCGACGGAGCTACCACGCATCCCGTGGAACATCGTCGACGCCATCTCGCTGTGGGAGAACTCCGAGGTGGCCAAGGAGTGCTTCGGGGAAGACGTGCACTACCACCTGCTCAACGCCGCCAAGCAGGAGTGGATTGCATTCAATGCCTCGGTGACCGACTGGGAGATGCGCCGCTACTTCGAACGGGCATAGCTGGTGTCAGGCTGCGCCGGTGAGGCCCAAAGCGGCCCAGGCGAAGCGTTTCACGTGCGTCTTGACGGCTGAGCGATCGGCGGCCGTTGGGCCGGACGTTTCGAGTTCCTCGACGACGCTGTCGATGATCGCCCGAATCGATACCGCATCGAGCATCGGCTGTGTCGACGCTGCCTGCCCGAGGTCGGTGGCACGGGCGATGCTGTCCGCCAGCACCTGGGCGATCCCGTGCCGACACGCTTTGACCGCATCCATGTAACCGGTGGCGCGTGTCACCGGGCCTGAGGTCAGCACGGATCTCCGGCTCGATTGCTCTGGGAAATGCCAGTCGAGGTACGCATCGAGCCAGATCTCAATCTGATCGAGTGGATTGTCTGCTTCCGCCAAGCGCTCGGTCGCGGTCGCAATCTCGACGTCGAAGTCGCGCAGAAGCAGCCCAACATAGAGTTCGTCCTTCGAAGGAAAGTGGGCGTAGAGCGTTCGTCCAGACACTCCAGCCTCACGGAGAATGTCATGAACCCCCGGGTCGCCATGGCGGTGGCTGGCTATCGCCTTGACCGCAGCATCGAGAATGCGCTGTCGTTCGGCGTCCTGCGTTGACCGTATGTCGGGCTGCAGAGTCGGCATTTCGGAGTCGGGTGAGTCCATGTTGGGTTTCCGGCTGGGTGGGGGGACGTAGCCATTCAAAGAGAATTCTGTCCCGCTCGGCGACGTACGTCTAGACCGAGCTGAGAATTCCACACGGCTCCACCGCGGACATCGCGTAACGTGGTCATTGAGCTCGTCGTCGTCGTCCCTGGTGCGGTCCGTGATGTGCAGCCCGCCAAGTTGACACACCCGTTTGCTACAACGATTCCATGATCTTTGGTGTTCGATGCCCGGGCTGTGCCCGCTTGGTCCGCGGTAGCTGCGTAGCGTGCTGGTCGGCCGTGCCCGCGTCGGGCGAGTTGCCGAAGGCTGCGATTGCGTTCGACGGGGTTGGTCGTCGGCTTGTGCTCGGATTCAAGTACGGCAACGCCCGCTCACTCGCCCGACCGTTCGCCGAACGGATCGTTGCGGACCTGCGCCGATCGTTCGAGGACGAGGGCATACAATGTGTGACGTGGGCACCGACGGCAGCCCGACGCGTCCGTCGCCGAGGCTACGACCAGGCAGAACTCCTCGCCGCAGAGGTTGCGCGGCTCTTGGGTCTGCCATGTCGGCGCCTACTGCGGCGCACCGATCGATCCGGGCCCCAGACGGGAATGTCGCGTCGTGACCGGGTCGGCGGAATCCCACGCGGGGCCGCCGCCGCTCGGTTTCTGGATGAAGATGAACGCGAAGTCGAGCCCCCACGCCAGCCGCCAGCCGCGAATGAGGGCGCCCATCAGCGTGTACTGATCGAGGCCGGTGATGGCGGTGCCGCTTTCGCCCTGGTCCCAGACGACGCCGCGAATCGCGAAGGGCTGGAACGGCTTGATGTGGGCCGTGTAGAGATTGCC
>JANNNL010000300.1:0-13300 GCA_031398525.1 Actinomycetes bacterium
GCCGGCGCCTTGGCGATCACTGCACAGTTGACCTCTCGCCGGCTGCACCGGGTAGCTGCGTCGCTGATGACCGACGTCGGGCGATGGTGCTCGGTCGTCATCGTCACGTGCATCGTCGTGCCGTTCCTCTACGTCAGCATCTCCACATTCCCGACCGGCCGGTACTTCTTCCCGATGCTGCCGGCCCTGTACGCGACCGCCGGCCTGGGAGTGGCCGCCGCCGCCCGTCTCGCCCGGCGATCGCGGGGCACCGTACGCGCGGGCGCCACGACCGTGGCCGTCGTCAGCGTGGGTCTGGCGATGGTGTGGGGAGTCGGTTTCGTCAACGGCGTGTACGCCCGCACGAATACCCGAATCGAGGCGTCGTACTGGATCGCCCAAAACGTCGCGCCCGGCAGCGTGGTGTCCTCCGAGGCGTGGGACGACGGCCTGCCGCTGCGGCTCCCCGGAATCGACGCCGAAGGGTTCGTCGGAGAACGACTCAATCTCGTGGGTCCCGACGATCCAGCGAAGGTCGCCGTCGTGGCGGAGCAGCTCGGCCGGATCGACTATGTGATCGAGTCGTCGTCGCGCATCTGGGGCACCGTCACCCGGCTGCCCAACCGGTTCCCGTCGACGATCAACTTCTTCGAGGCGCTCGATTCCGGCGCGCTCGGATTCGACCGCGTGGCGACCTTCCGGACCGGGATATCGCTCGGGCCCTGGCACCTCAATGAGTCGGGCGCCGAGGAGGCCTTCAGTGTGCACGACCACGCCGAGGTCCGCATCTGGCGCAAGGTCCGTCCCCTCGCCCGAAACGCCATCGTCGACATCCTCGATCCACTCGCCGCATCACGGGCGCTACCAGTACAGGCGAACACGGCAAGCGCGAACGGTCTGCTGTTGAGCGAGCACGAGCGGGCCGTCAACGAAACCGGTCCCACCTACAACCAGGCATTCGACACCACCGGTTCGAACCTCTGGCACGTGATCGCCTGGTTCGTGTTGATCGAGATCTTGGGGTTGGCCTCGTTCATGCTCTTCTTTCCGCTGCTTTACCGTTTGCCGGACGCGGGATGGGGACTGGCCAAAATCCTGGCGCTCGGCACCCAGGCGAGCGCTATGTTCGTCGTTGCTGCGTGGCTGCACATCGAACTCGGCCGACCCTTGGTACTCGCGCTGGCCGCCGGTCTCGTCGTCGCCGGTGTCGTCAGCGGCTGGAGACGGCGTTCGCTGTTGGCCCAAGTTCTCCGAGAGCGACGCACCACACTGATCGTTGTCGAGGCGTTGAGCGTGCTCACGTTCGTTGCCTTCATCGCGCTTCGAGCGATGAACCCCGATCTGTGGCATCCGTCGCGGGGTGGGGAGAAGCCGTTCGAGCAGGCATTGCTCACGGCTGTCCTGCGAACGAAGACTCTCCCGGTGTACGACCCCTGGTACGCCAACGGCGTGTTGAACTACTACTACGGCGGCTGGTTCCTGATCTCTGCGCCGGCCCGCGTGCTGCGCACCTCCCCCACGATGGTGATGAACCTCGCCTTGGCCGTCTTCGCCAGTTGTTCAGCAGGGGTGGCCTTCTCCCTCGGCGCGGCGATGGTCAACCGGCACCCGCAGGATGAGTCGCGCCGGGCCCGCACCGCCGGGCTGCTGGCCGCGTTCTTCGTGCTGGTGGCCAGCAACGCAGCGATCCTCGAACCGATGTGGCAACGAATGAACGGCACATTGCTACGGAGCCAGGTCGATTGGTGGGCCCTGAGCCGGGTAATCCCGTCGTCGGTGGCGATCACCGAGTTCCCGGCCTGGTCGTTCCTCTTCGGTGATCTCCATCCACACGTCATGGGCATCGCCGTCCTGCTGGCGGTCGGCACCCTGTGCGTGGTGTGGTACGGCGCGATAGTCGACGGCCGACGCGTCGACGCCGCAGTGCTCGCGGTGATGCTCGGCGCGGGCATCGGGTTGATCCGAATGACGAACACCTGGGACCTCCCGCTCGGGTTCGCTTTGGTGGTCACAACCGTGGCGCTCGCATTGGTTGCCCGCGTGCCACCTCGTCGGCTGGTTCTCCCCGCCGGGCTCCTGATCTTCGTGGTCCTCGTGGTCTGGTCGCCTTACGTGCGGCGAGGTGAGGTGTTCGATTCCGGGTTCGACCCGGCGACCCTGCGGACACCTCCATCGAGTTGGCTGACACAGTTCGCCGTGTTCGCGGCAGTCGCCGTGCTGGCGATCATGATGCACCTGGCGACGGCCTTCGACCACTCGCGTCCCGTGTGGCGTTGGATCACACGTTCGCACGTGACGGTGGTGGGCCTGTCCCTGGTCGCGTTGGGCTACCTGGCAGTCCGGCCAGGGTTCGAGGTTTTCGAGATCAATGCCGCCCTGGCCCTGGCGTGCGCATGGGTGGCGTGGGAACGGTGGCGACCCTCACTGTCTCGTGAAGCACCAGGGCTCAGCCCGCTCGGTCCGCTGGCATTGACGATCGGGTGGTCGGTGCTCGCTGCGGTCGAACTCCTGACGGTGCGCAACGATGGCGGAAGAACGAACACGGTCTTCAAGTTCTGGTATGCGTCGTGGATTGTTCTCGCCGTTGGTTGTGCGGTGGTGGTCGCCGAGCAGCTCGGGACTCGCGATCGGACGTGGAGACGACTCAACCGAACGCTCGTCGGCGTCGCGCTGGTGATGAGTGCCGGGTTTTGGTGGATCGCAGCACCGGCGCGGATGGACGACCGCATCAGCGCCGGCGGACTGTCATTGTCGGGAGAGGCGTATCTCACCGACGAGTTCGTGTTCGGTGACGGCGACGGCCGTTTCGTTCCTGCCGACGACATTCCTCTCGTCGATTGGATCCGCGCGAACGTGCCCGGCATTCACGTCGTGGCGGAAGCACCCGGTGCCGACTACCAATGGGCCGGTCGGATCTCGTGGTTGACCGGCCTGCCCACCCCGATCGGCTGGGGATACCACGAATTGCAACAGCGGCGCCCGTACAGCGCGTCGATTGCGGAACGTCAGGCAGACGGGACCGCGCTGTACACGACGACGGATCCAGGGGTGATGGCCGAGGTGCTTTCGCAGTACTCGGTCGACTACGTCGTCTTCGGCACTCAGGAACGCCTGATCGCGTCGGCGGCCAGCGCGCAGGCATTGCGTTCATTCGAGTGTCTCCGCATCGTCACTGAAGCCAACCGCTCAACCGAGAGCGGAGTCAACGCCCGAGAGTTGTGGGTGGCGACGGTCGACCGGGAATGCGTCACCCGGTTGCGCCCGCTTTTACCTCCACCCCCGCCGACGCCTTGACGATCAGGTATTGATCCGAACTCGCCGTTGGACTCCAGGTATCTCTGGTTGTCAGCCAACGAATCGCGCGGGTGATGGTCACGCGGTCGTAGTCGGGCAGCCACCAACCGCGCAAGGGAAAGCGTTCGATGACGTATCCATCGGGTATCGGTGGTGGATCGGTCGAGGCGCTGACGACGTAGGCGTCGAAACCGGACGGGAGGGTTTGCGCCGGATCGATGGTCTGGTACGCGACGTCGGCGAACCCGTGGAGATACCACGCCCAGGGCCATGAGCCGCCGTCACGTTCGTCGATGAGGATCGACCCGAGCGTCCCATCTCGACGGGCCGCAGCGAACTGATCGGTGAGCTCGGGCACCCGCGTCGATGTCTGTACGGTCACCAGCAACTCGCGTGGGTCGGCACCATGGGTGATCGCGGGTCGCACCGCGGCCATGGCCGTCAGGGCGGCCAAGACCGATGTCGTCCCAACGAGCACCATCGGCAACCACCGGGAACGAGGTGAATCCGGCCGTAGCGCGCGCCGCCCGAGTACATCGCACACGGCCTGGCCCCCGAGTCCCGCCAGCAGGATTGCCGGAATCAGCGGATGGAGGGCCAACCAGGCGAACTTCTCGCCCGCCCACGAATACACGGCGAACTGCCCGACTGCCATCGTCGCGAACCACGCACCGACTATCGATCGACGTCGTAGGGTCACGGCCAGGCCGATGGTCGCGACGCCGAGGATGAGCCATTCGTATCCGGCGTAGATCGTGCCGTAGAAGTACCAGTGTTGGCTGCCGCGTCCGACGTCGTGTTGACCCAGCCAATACCTGATGCCGTCCAGCAGGCCCGACGCAAATCCGTCCAAGTATCGGAATGCCGATGTGAACACCAATCCGAAGATGGCGACGAACACCACCGTGCTCCACATCCACGGCAATGGGCCAACTTGCCGCACGGCCAGGAGGAACGTACGCGCCCCACCTCCGGGTCGCAGAAGCGCAACCGAGACCAGCCCGATGGCGAAACACGCGCCGGCGAATCCGAAGATAAACGTGGTTTCCTTCAACGAGAAGCTGAGCGCCAGAAGCGCACCGGCCCCGACGATATGTCGGGGCCGCAGCTGGATCAGAGCGTGAGCGACGACCAGCAGCAACGCCAACGACACCAGACCGGTCAGCGAGTCCTCTCGGCCGGTGCGCGTGACCGTCAGCACGGTCGGGCTGATCGTGAACAGCAGGGCGGCAAATGGTGCGCCGAAGCCGCCGAGCAATCGTTTCGACCGTGCGATCACGACGGTCATGGCGATGCCGGCGAGGACGGCAACCAACCGTGCCCATCCGGGGGTGATACCGAAGTGGTCGAGTACGAATCCCTCAAGGTAGAACCGCAGCGGACCGTGGTACACCGGGTCGTACTTGATGACGCCCGTCCCGCGCGCCTGCCACGAGAACCAGGCGTCAATCGCTTCGTCGTGGGCCAACGGTCTGCGGCCCAACTCCCAGAGATGGACGACCACCGACAGGACGATCACCGTGAGCGTGGCCCACTGGACACGAAGTCGGTCGACGAACCTCACGATCGAGCCCGCCGGAGATCGCCCCTGATTCGCACCAGGTCGACCGACGCACGGATCGAGGAGGCGACGGTTCGCTTCGAACGCTCAACATCACGCCACACGAGCAGCGGTTCCTCCCAGAATCGCTGCGCTCCACCGACTCCGAGACGACCGAGCAGTTCGACATCGAACGCCCATCGGCTGCGAAACGGAGCTGCGATCGCCAGTTCAAGCGCCTCCGTTCGACGGAAGATCTTGGCCCCGCATTGGGTGTCGTACACGGCCATCTCCAACGCATTGCTCGCCAGCGTGGCGAACACGCGGCCGGTGTAGTGGCGAAATCTCGACCGTTGTACCTGACGGCCGAGCAACGCGAGACGAGACCCGAGCACGACATCGAAGCGGCCGGTACCCATCGCGAGATCGAGCAGGCGAAGAATCTCACCGGCGGGTGTAGCCATATCAGCGTCGACATACCCGAGCCACGACGGGTTCGCGGCCATCGCCGTCAGCATGCCGGCACGGACGGCTTCGCCCTTGCCGACGTTGCTCGGCAGCACGACGACCGTCACCTTCGGGAGGGTCCGCTCGATGGAGCGAAGCATGCCGAGGGTGTCATCTGTCGAGCCGTCGTCGACCAACACCAGTGACACCCGATCGTCGGCTACCAGCTCGCCGAGCTGTGCGATCGGCAGGCGGGAGCGCTCGTTGTAGCAGGGGATCACCAGATGCACCGAGCTCGCCGCTCCCGCCGTCTCCATACGATCCGAGGGTACTCGTCGCCCGCTACGCGTCGGCACCGACGGCGCGCACGACGTTGGTCGATCCGAAGTAGCTTTCGTAGATGCATCGCAGCGCTCGTCGTCGGGGAGCGCGAAGAGCCGCCGCGCTCGGAGGAATTGTTGGACCGACCGCATTTGTCGGGGCGTGGATCACTGGTGCTGCAGTCACCACTCGTGACTATTCGGCCGTTCACGATGCGATCAGCCGGCTCGCAGCGATCGGCAACAACAGCCGGTCGTTGATGACAGCCGGGTTCGTCGGATTCGGCATTGGGTTGCCGGTGTACGCCGTGGCGCTGCGGAGCGCGGTCGGCGGCAAGGCATGGGTCGCAGCAGTCGTCACCGGGGCGGCAACCTTGGCCGTCGCCGCTCTGCCCCTCGACCGGACAGCGATGATCGACACGTTGCATGGCCTGGCTGCGGGCGTCGGTTACCTCTCGCTGGCCGCGATTCCGCTGCTCGCTGCGACGTCTCTGGCCCGCATGGACCATCGGATGCTGGCCGGGCTCGGCGTTGTTGCCGGTGGGGTGTCGACGGTCAGCTTGCTGCTCACGGCAACGAGCTTGCCCACCGGGCTCTTCCAACGAATCGGCCTCACATCAACCGACGTATGGGTGATGCTCAGCGCCGCTGCCATGGTGGCGGGCAGGCTCTACAACACCGAGGATCTACTGCGGTAGCCCGACTTCGCCGTGTTCGCCTGAATCCTCGGTGTCACCGAACTTTGCCCTGATCAAAGAGATCAGCGAACCAAGCCGACCTGACGGACCTGACCAATAGCTGCCGGTCTGTACGTCGATTCGCAAGACAGCGATGCCGGGCGAATCACGGCCATCGTCGAAGAACGCATCGGCCGCAGGGTTCCACAGATCGTCGATCTCTGCCGCGTCGGTTGACAACGAAAGAATTCCAGTGATCGAGACCCATTGATTCTTGCGGACATCACTGGCGGTTGCGTGGGCCACCTCTCCCGACGTCAGATCACACGCCCACGGCGCAGTCTGATCGAGGAGAATCGAAACCCGTCCATCGGCTACTCGCACGACAGTCAGCGGTCTCGACTTCATCGTGCCGAGGTCCGCGGGGGTGCCGACCATCAGCGTGTCACCCGGGTGAAGAAGGTCGTCGAGCGGCTTCATCGGTTCATCGTGATCCATACGCTGCACCGTGCCCCCACGCGGCGCTTGTCAAACGCTGACCACCGTCACACCGTTGGCCGGAGCGTTTCGAGTTGCTGTTTGGCGATCGGCGCTGCCAGGGGGTCGAAGTACGGGTTGATGGCCAATGCCTGGGTCAGTTCTCGTCGTGCTGCGTCGGTGTCGCCCAAGGCGAGATGAATCATTCCGGCATGGAAGTGGAAGAGGGCGCTTTTTGTGCCGAGGGACAACGCGGCTTCGATCTGGGTCAGCGCTTCTCGGTCACGGCCCTCGGCGTGTAACGCCCAGGCGTATGCGTCGTGGGTACTGACGAACGGCCGGGCCTTGACCACGATCTCGGCGTTGGCGATCGCAGCGTCGAGATCGCCCGACTGGACTTGGAAAAGGATCGCGTCGGCATCGGGCTGATAGCCGTTGGCGGCGAACAGGGTGATAGCAGCGGCAACGTACCGGTACTGCTCGTTTGCCTCGTCGACACGACCGACTGATTCGAGCAGTGTTCCGTACGCCACGAAGTACTGCGGATCGGGGACCCGTTGGGTCAGGGCGGCGAGATGGTCGAGAGCGGTTTCGGTCTGGCCGAGTGCGGCCTCTGCCATTGCCCGACCGAACTGCGCGGCTGGATCGTCGGGTGATGCGGTAAGCGCTCGGAGTTCGAACTCGAGCGCCGTATTCGGGTCGCCGGCATCGAAGGAGAGCTGACCGAGATGATGGAGGGCGTACGCCCGGTCGGCATCAGTTGGTGCCGAGTCGAGGGCGCGTTGCATCAGTTCGGTAGCGCGCGATATGTCGCCGCGAAGCTCCCACGAGTAGGACGCTCGACTGAACGATGCGGTATCGGGGGAAAGGTCGACCATCTTTTGCACCGTGGCGAACGACCCTTCGTACTCGCCGAGTTGGGTCTGGGCATCACCGAGCAGTCCGTAGAGCAGCGAGCTGTATGGGTTGATCGTGAGTCCTTGGGTGGCGAAGTCCTTCGCCGCGGCGAAGTCGTGAAGCCCCGCGGCAAGCGCAGAACGCCCGGCGTAGCCGAGAAAGTTGTCTGCATCGTTGGCGAGGAACGACTGGTCGAGCGCCGACTCGGCCTTCGGGTAGTAGGCGGGATTGACCGAGATGCGGGCCTGTTGCACATAGGCAAGGGCAAGGGTCGCCCACGAGACGTCGTCACCCGGGGTTTCGGCGACACGGGACTCGAGGTCGACGATCGTCCGTTCGAGCGACGCACCGTTGGGTCGCGCAACCTGCTCGGCGAGATTGGCGACGGCCGGTGGTGCCGCGGCGATTGCGTTGGAGTCGACGTCCGGCTGGGACCGAACGATCCCTACTGCACCGGCCGTCACCATGAGTGCGCACAGCGCCGATGCAACCAGCAGTCGAGTGGTTCTGCGATGCATTGTGGATTCCTCTTAGTAAAGGGACAGTCGGATATGGACCGGATATGGACCGTTGAGATGAAACAAACAGGAGGGTGAATGTGGCAGCCGTCGCAGCGCCTGCCACATTCACCCATCACAGATTTGGAAACCTGGTTACCTCACCGGTCACCCCAAGAGGGTGTCGGCAAAGTAGCCATTGATGTCGGCAACAAAGTTGGTGCTGCTCGACGTGTAGATGCACACCCGGCCACCCTCACCGATCTTCGCCATCACCATGTTCGGCGTGTCGTTGACCGAGTAGTTCACGTTCGAGGCGAGCGGACGAGGTGAACCGCAGGGGTACACCGTGGCGAACCCATAGGGTGCGTCGCTGTTCGTCGACGTGAGGTTGAGGGCAACAGTGCCGGCGTCATTCGGGATCTGAGCGGCTCCGACTCGGGTGACCTTCAGTTCAATCGTCTGGCCAGCGGTGGGCTTAAGGCCCGAGTAGCTGACCGCCGTTGCCGAGCGGGTGTCGAGCACTCGCTGGGGTGACGTCGGCACGAAGGTCGATGTTGCCGGGACGTACCCGGCGAGATCAACGATCACATCCGTCGACTGGCTCACGAAGAGACACACCGATCCGTTGGCACCGATCTTCGCCGTCACCAGGCTCGCACGGGCGACCCCCGGGACGAGGTTGACATTGGACGCGTTCGGGACCGCTTCACCACATGGGTACACGGTGACCCAACCTGCTGCGTTCGACCCGGTGGACGTGACGCTGATGACGACCGACTTGGCATCGGTCGGCACAGCCGGAGTTCCGGTGCCGATCACCTTGACGGGAACCGAGGTGGCGGCCGACGGCTTGGCCCCGGTGAAACCGATCTGGGCACCCTGTCGCGTGTCGAGCAGCCGAACCGGCTGAGTCGGCACGTACTGGGCGGTTCCCGGGTGGTAGCCCTGGATGTCGGCAATCAGGTGCGTGGCGGTTTCGGTGTAGATACACACCGTGCCGCTGGCACTCAGCTTGGCGGCAACGAGCACCGTGGTCGTCTCCCCGGCAATGGGGTTGAAGTTCGAGGCGACGGGCCGCGGTGAGTCACAGGGATAGACCGTGGCGAAACCGTTGACCGCAGTCTGATCGGCGGTCACGTTCAGGTACACCGTCGAGGCATCACTGGGCACAAGTGTCGACCCGACACCCGTGACCTTCAATGTCGTGGTCGAGCCCGCAGCAGGCTTCGCACCGGTACGAGTGTCGAGCACGCGTTCGGGGTTGACGCCGATGTACTCCGGGTTGCGCGGCGACTGGTCGACACCACGGTTGACGGCATCGACGTGCGGGAGCGCTAGGTACGGGAACACCGCACCGAACGCCTTGTCGTTGCGATCGACCGAGTCGAGGGTCACCAGGGCGGGATTGAGCTTCCCGGTTCGGGCTGCACCTTCCACGACCTGAATGGCGATATCGACGACATCGTCAGCGAGGCGACGACCGTTCGGGAAGCCGGCAACGTCGCCGGCGATCACGCCGAAGTTGTTGGGCTCGGGTGACGGAGGAACCGCCATGTTGAGCCGCAACATTTCCGACGGCCGGAACGCAACGCCTGCGCCGCGAGCTGCCTGAGCTCCGGTGTTGAGGTCTTGTGAGTTCAAGTCGACCGGAAGCACCGTGGCCGGGTCACCGGTTGCACCGGCGTTGGCCTTGCTGATTCCCTGCAGGAAGATCTCGAACAAGTCGTTGCGGTCTCCAGCCGGAGCCGGCACGCCGTAAATGCTTTGGACGAGCTTCGGCAGAATCGGATCGAGCACCTTGGCGACTACCGGGGCGACCGTGGCATCGATATCGGGGCTGATCGAGTTGAAGGCGTCCTTCAAGCTCAGCGGCACGACGACCTCATTGATCAGCGGGTTACCGAGGCGGGAAACCTGAACGAACTGATCCTCGGGGGTTGCGCCATCGGCGACCGTCGCACTGCGCCGTTCGGTGGTGCTCCAGATGCCGACAACCGGGTTGGCCGTGGCATTTCCACTGATCGCCAGGGCCGTCTTGGGGACCTGGATCGCAACGCTGTTCACGTTGTAGCCCGCCAGCGTGTCTTGTCCGACCTTGGACGCGTTGCCGCCGTAGAGCAGATCGAAGACCCGAAGATCGAGGAAGAACGGGTCGTCGGCTTGGCCGGCATACGTCTTGCCACCACCCGCGAGCGGGTAAATGGCCTGGTTACGCAGCGGGGTGTAGTCGGGCATCGAGGCCGCACCGGCGATGGACGGGGCAGCGATCGGGTCGCTCGGCGAACTGACGCCGTCGCCATTGCCGAGCAACTTCACCGTGGGCTGACCCTCGACTTCGAGCGTCAGATCGTAGGTCTGGTACACGTTGAGGTCGGGATCGGTGAGCGAGGTCACCGGCCCGGTGTTCGACAAGAACTGACCGTTGGCGTCGCGAATGACGGTGTCGAAGACCCAGACGTACTTCAGATCAGCCTTCGCGTCGCCATCGTTGTCGATGTTGAGCGTGTACCGAGTGTCATCGGCCCAGGTATAGAAGTTCGGACCACCGGTCGGCTCCTCGAACGGGATCCAGTTCGAGATCATCGTGACGGTGTCGGGCGCGTCGGGGCTGACGAACGCGTACACGTCGGTGTTGTCGGCGCGGGGGTCGCCGGCAATCAAGGGTGCTTCACGGTGGCTGGATGCCCCAACGACGCCAGGACCTCCCTCGATCGCGACCAGGCCGCCCAGGAGCGCTACACCGCCGGCTGCTGCGGCGTATCGGCGCAGCCGCCGTGGTGTACCCGATGGAGTAGTGGGGTTCATCTGTTCTCCTAAAATGATTGGTGGGGATGCCCGCTGAAGTGACGAGCCCGCGACGGTGACCGTCAGCAGATCGGTACCGCTACGGAGTTGTTCGTCGCCGATGTGAAAATGGATTGAGTTCGACCAACGATTCCGCTGGGATGCTGGATTTTCGCGGGACTGACGTCATCAGAAGCCATTTCGAGATCCCTTTCACTCTCGGATGTTTGGGTCTCATATTGATCGGGTACATACGCAAATCCAACGGATGCCGTACGGCCCCAAGTACGCTCCGGGTGTTGAGCGGTGAACCCTCATTTGCTCCTCCGACACCCAACCCAACACCCGGTTGGGTTGGGTGTCTTGGTTCGTAGCGTTGTGGTTGTTATATGGCTTCAGACTCGGCAGACGCACCGGTTCGCTGAGCCCGTGGTCCGTCGATCAAATCGAACAGCTCGCCCGTATCGCTCCCGATCTTCGAGCCTGGCTGCATCAGCAACCGAACCGGGTGACGCCGTCTGGTCATATCGTTGCGTGGGGTCACCACGTGGCCACCGGGCGCCAAGCGACGGCCGATCAGTTGGAGAGCGAAGATGTGGCGCACGCGGCAGCCGCCGTTGAAATGTTGCACACCTTTGCCCTGCTGCATGACGACGTGATGGATCGGTCGACGGTTCGTCGTGGCATTCCAACGGCGCACGTCTCACTCGCCGAACTCCACGTGGCCTCGGGGGCGATGGGCGACAATCATCACTTCGGGGGCCGCGGCGGCAATGTTGGCCGGTGACCTGGCCTTCGTGTGGGCCGACCTCCTGTTGGGGCGCCTGCGCTGCGGACACGAAACGCTCAGAAATGTACGAGCCCGGTATGACCTGTTGCGGACCGAGGTCATCGCCGGGGCAGAATCTCGATCTTCGACTTGCCGGCTCGATCGTCACTGCGGAACAGGCATTGTCGATCGCCCTCCTGAAGTCGGGCCGGTACACCGTGACTCGGCCGTTGCAGATTGGGGCGGCCCTCGGTGGGGCCAATCCAGCCGCGATGGCTGCGATGCAGCAGTACGGCGACGCGGTCGGGGTTGCTTTCCAGCTCCGCGACGATGTCCTCGGGGTGTTCGGCGATCCGCTGGTCACCGGAAAAGAAGGCAGCGATGACCTGCGCGATGGCAAGGCAAGCCTGCTACTCGTGCGGGCCATGCGCCTGGCAGCACCGGCAGATCGGTCGCTACTCGCCGCATGTCTGGGTGACCCCGACCTCGACGTGGAGCACGCCGATCGATGCCGCGATGCAGTTGCCGCGTCGGGAGCGCTGGCATCGATCGAACATATGATCAACGCTCAGGTCGAGAAGGCCGAGTGTGCGCTTGACGCGCTGGCAGAACTCGCGCTGGTCGGTGCCGTAATCGTGCACTTGATTGGGAAAAGACACCTCACTGCCTAGACCACGCGCTACCAGCACCGGGCAAGGATCATTCGCCAGTCCGATGGCCGACCCATTGCGACACCGCCACCGCCAGCGCCAGTAACGCAGTCACTGCGGGACTCTGCGGGGCGACGTCGAGTGGCGACAGTCCCACGCGATCGGCAGCGGCGATGGCACTATCGGCGGGCACGACGAAAATCTCACCGTCCGGAAAGGCCGCCCGCACCGCGGCCTCGTCGGCCGGCGAACTGACTTGATTGGCGACCACCACGACTCGCCCCTGGCGCGACGCAGTGGCCAACTCGACGGCACGTTGGCCGACATCGATCGAGCGCGGTGTTGGTTCAACGACGACAAGCACCACGTCGAGTTGCTGATGTCCCAGACGGGTCAGGGTGCCGATACCGGCTTCAAGGTCGGCCACGATCACCGTGGCCCCTGCATCAACGGACCCGAGCAACTGCTCGGGTGAAAGCCCGCATCAAGGTCAACCAGGCTCGGGGTTCTCCAGTCGGCTGACGACCGCCAGACGCACGTCGTCTGGAGAATCGGTGCCGAATCGTTCGAGTAACTCGACCCAACTCGGCGCATGACTCTCGATTCCATCATCGAGACCTTGACGCATCGCCAGCAGGCGTTCCGTTCCCTCGTCACCCACCCCCAGCGAGATACCCAGGTTCGGGTTGGTATCGCAATCAAGGGCGATCACCCCGGTGGCCGGCTCGCGCCAAACCGCGGGCAACGATTGCTGATGTAGTGGTCTTTCCCGAACCACCTTTTCCGACAACGGCGAGTTTCATACGGTGACCTCCTCGGCCCACAACAGATCGACAATCTGGGACACCGCCGCAACGAACGCGCCATCGGGAGCAAAGTCAAGCGGCGCAGACCACTGACGATCGCCGAGCGCCACGGCATCGTCGTGGGCCACGGACGCAACAACGGTCAGCCCTGTGAGCTCCT
>JANNNL010000715.1:0-3444 GCA_031398525.1 Actinomycetes bacterium
GCGGTCACGAGGGTCGAGTCGATTCCACCGGAGAGAAAGACACCGACCGGAACATCGGCGCAGAGTTGGGCTTCAATGGTGTCGCCAAGCACTGCCTCGACTCGATCGGCAATTCCTTCGGGCGTATCGATGATTCGTTGCGACGCCAACCGCTCTACTTCGACCCACGGGTCGAAGTAGCGATTGTGGGCCTGTCGGCCGGCATCGTCGAAGGTGACAATCGAGCCGGGCAGCACCTTGTGAACGCCGCGGTATACCGTCAGCGGGGCAGGTATGGCTCGAAACTCGAGAAATCGGTGGATCGCCTCGGGGTCGATCTCGAACTCGCCGAGCAGCGGGTTGCGAAGGGCCCGCAAATCCGAAGTGAACGCAACGACACCTTCTCGCTGCAGGTAGACGAGGGGTTTCTCACCGAAACGGTCGCGGGCGAGATGCAGCTTGCGATCACGTGCATCCCATGCCGCGAAGGCAAACATTCCGTCGACCATGCGAACTGCTCGCTCCACCCCGTACGCATCGATGGCCTCGACCAGAGTCTCGGTGTCGCTGCCCCCGCGGAACGATGGGCTGCCGAGCCGATCGCGAATCGATCGGTGGTTGTAGATCTCCCCATTGAACGTCAGCGTCCAGCGGCCCGATCGGCTCGTCATTGGTTGCGCCCCGGCGTCGGTCAGTTCAACGACCGCCAAACGCCGATGCCCGAGTACGACGCCGTACTCACCACACCAGATTCCCTGGGCGTCGGGGCCGCGTCGTGCCATCGCATCGGTCATTCCGAGTACGACTGCGCGGCGATCATCGGGCGAAAGTCGCCCTCCGGCATCCCAAACCCCTCCTATACCGCACACGATTCGGCCTCCTCGTCGATCATCGAATGCGCTACAGCCACCGACAGCAAAACGAAGAACAGAGGCATCACCTGCGTTCGTTGGCGCGCAAGTATGCCGAAGTTGGCGATGTAGCTGAACGGAATGATGAACGCAAGCGTGTAAGTCGCGGCGAATCGAATGTGTACCTCGCGGCTGAACAGACGAAGTGCTTCGCGCAGCCGTGCGCGGCTCTTGATGGTCACGACGAGCAGCGTGACGGTTTCGAGTGCGCCGACCAACTGTTGCGGCGAACGGGTATCGATTAGCGGTAGCGGCCGAAAGAGCACCGTGAAGATGCCGAGGGGCAGGTTCAGCGGGGTCGTCACTCGCGCCGGGGTGAACTGCGATCCGCCCTGCGACGTCTGAAAGGTGGTCTGGTCGAGAATCGAACCCACGGATCTGCTCCCGCCGTCGTCCGAACTGGAGCCGAATGTGGAGCTCAGCGCGCTCGAGGCGAAGGTCAGAACTCCGACCGCCAGTGCCACGGTGACGATCGTGCGGCCGGCACCGTGGCCTCGCCGTGGCCACAGATTCGCTACGACATATGCGACGGCCGCGATCGCCACCAGATGGCCGCGGATGACTCCGGCACCGAACATCCCGCCGACCAGAAACAGGAGCCCCACCGGGTTTCCAAGTTTCTGACTTGTCAGCGCTGCTCCCAGCGTCGTGACTCCGAGCATCATGATCATCCAGGCATCTTTCCCGATGCTGGTCGGCCAATACACCAGGGTGGGCATGGTGAAGAGCAGTAGGGCGTAGCGATTGCGATCGATGCTCGGCAGCGCAATCACCGCGGCCCGGTAGAAGCAATACGCCCCGATCCAGCCGAAGAGGGCGAAGACGAAGAAGCCCGCCAACTCCGACACGCCTATTACTCGGTACACGGCCTCAAGGATCTTCACGAGCTGAGTCGCATCGGCGCCCCGCTCGCCATACCCGAGGAATCTCGGCTCGATTCCCTCGCGTGACGCCCGAATCAGAATCGATGCCTGCTCGTGGTAAAAGGGAGTGTCAGATGCTCCGCCGTAGACGGCACCGATCACCCACCGCCGTGCGAGCAGCCCCACAACCCGTAGCAACAGACCATAAAACGCAAGCTTCTGAACCTTCGGTGATGGGTCAATGCGGCTCGCTGCGATCCACGCGATTGTGTACAGCGCTACCACGAAAAGTACTGGGCGAATCATCTGTTGGCTCCCGAGGGACAACAGCAAACATCACAGCTCAGGCCAGTGGGTACACAACTGGCGACACTCATCACGTCACCGAACCTAGCCTTCATTCGGTCCAACGAGTAGTCGACTTAGCCCATTGGTCAACGCGACCCAGTTCAGACAGAGTGGAGAGCTCGTCAGCTCCCGGCCAATAGCTGTTGACGCACAGCCGCGACGACTCGGTCCTGATCCACATCGCGGAGCCCGCTTCCGCTGGGTAGGCAAAGTCCCCCGGCGAAGAGCCGCTCCGACGTTCCATCGACCAAATGTCCTGCTCCCTCGAAGCACGGCTGCAGGTGCAATGGCTTCCAGAGCGGGCGGGATTCGATACCCAACTCCTCCAGCGCGACGCGAACGTTGTCGACTGACACGCGGGAATCGTCGAGAACGATCGTCGTCAACCAATGGTTCGGCTCGCTCCAGGCCGGAATGGGCATGAACGACACCGGCAGATCGGCGAACTCCGACTTGTAGCGCTCGTTGATCTCCTGTCGCCGCGCCAGCCGCTCGCCCAGGGTGGCGAGCTGGGCTCGGCCGAAGGCTGCAAGCACGTTGCTGAGTCGGTAGTTGTACCCGATCTCACGATGTTCGTAGTGCGCAACCGGCTCCCTGGCCTGCGTGGCCAACGACCGAACACGTGCCGCGATCGTCGGGTCGTCGGTAGCCAATGCTCCGCCACCGCTCGTCGTGATGATCTTGTTGCCGTTGAACGAGTAGATGCCCACATGGCCGAAACTCGCCGCTGGCCGGCCGAACGCGTGCGAACCGAGGGCCTCGGCGGCGTCGTCGATGAGCATGACCCCATATCGATCGCAGATCGCCTCAATTGCCTGGTAGTCCGCGCACTGGCCATAGAGATCGACGGCGACCAGCGCCTTGATCGGCTTGCCCTCGGATTGGCTTTGATCGATTGCTGCTTCCAGTAGCTCAGGGCTGATGTTCCACGACGTCGACTCGGAGTCGATGAAGAATGGCTCGGCACCGACGTACACCACCGGGTTGGCCGACGCGGCGAATGTGAATGTCGCCACGGCTACCCGGTCCCCGGGGCCGATGCCTAGCGCAAGGAGCGCGAGATGAATCGCCGCGGTGCCACTGGTCAAGCACACGACGTGTTCGCGCCCGCATTGTTCGGCGAGTTCGTCCTCGAAAGCATCCAGGTCTGGCCCTATGGGAGCTACCCAGTTCGAGGCGATAGCTTCCTCGACCATTTTGCTCTCGGTACCCCGAACGTCGGGCGGCGACAAGAAGATCCTGTGGTTCTTCGAAGTCATGAGGCAGTCTTCTCCAGTTCCACGGCGAGCAATTCAAAGCCCGGCTGTCCGAGAGGGGCCCTAGCTGCCGTAGGGCGATGAAAT
>JANNNL010000721.1:0-9651 GCA_031398525.1 Actinomycetes bacterium
CGAGTCGGTGCCGGCCGCCAGCGCCAGCCGCAACCCGTCGAGCATGGCGATCACCCCGAAGTAGTTGACCCGCACGATCGGCTCGGCCGCGCCGAACCCGATGCCCGCGCACGGCACGAACCCATCGAGAACGCCGTTGCATGCGTCAAGCACCCCATCGATCGCCGCGGCCCGTCCCGCCGCGGTCGCTAGGTTTGCCTCGACATCGGCGGCGCTCAGATCGACGCCAATCACCCGGTGGCCGTCGGCCCGCAGCCGAGCTGCCGTCGCCAACCCCATCCCCGATGCCGACCCTGTGACGCAGTACTTACCCATTGCGTTGACCTCCGATGAATCTGACTTCGGTGAGAAAGTTAGGCTGCGACGAGTTCGAGTCCAGCACTCTGGGCGATCAACGACGACGGAGACCGCGATGACTGCCTTGGAGAATCCTGCGATCGATATCGCCGCGCACGACTCGTGGGTGGGCGGGCCGCCACATGAGCAGTTCGCGTGGCTGCGGGCCAATGCGCCGGTGTATCGCCATGCGCGCTCGGAAATCGATCAGCCCGAGTGGTTCTGGGCGTTGACTCGTCATGCCGACGTCGTCACGGCCAGCCGTCAGTTCCAGAACTTCTCCTCCGCGGCCAAGGGGGCGATCTTGGCGCTCGAGCGGCCCGATCTTGAGTTTGCCCGGATGCTGATCGACCTTGACCCGCCCGATCACACGCGACTGCGGACCATCGTGTCCAAGGCCGTTCACGCCCAAGTCGATCCGTCAGCTGGAGGAGAAGTACCGGGCGGTGTCGATCGAATTGGTGGAGGAGGCCATTGAGCAGGGCGAGGTCGACTTCGTTACCAAGGTCGCGGCTGAGCTGCCGCTGATCGCTATCGCCGAGATGCTCGGCGTACCCAAGGAAGATCGCGGCAAGGTGTTCGAGTGGTCGAACACGATGATCGCCACCAGCGACGCCGAGTACTCCGGTGGCCCTGAAGCCGCCCAGGCCGCGGCGATGGAGCTGTATATGTACGCCAACGCGCTGGCCGCCGACCGGCGGGAAAACCCCCGCGACGACATCATCACCACCCTGATCACCGCCGAGGGCGAGCAGCTCACCGGCCAGGAGTTCGAGCTGTTCGTACTGCTGTTGTCGGTCGCGGGCAACGAGACGACGCGCAACGCGATCAGCCATTCGATCAACCACCTCATCCAGTTCCCCGATGCATTCGCCGAGATGAAGGCCGACCCCGGGGTGCTCGACACCGCGGTCGAGGAGTTGCTCCGCTGGGCAACGCCGGTCAACGTGTTCCAGCGCACCGCCACCTGCGACCTCGAACTCGGTGGCACCCAGATTCGCGAGGGCGAGTCGGTGGCGATGTACTACATGTCGGCCAACTTCGACGAGTCGGTGTTCGCCGATCCGTTCGCCTTCGACATCCGTCGCTCACCGAATCCGCATCTGGCGTTCGGCGGAGGAGGACCGCACTTCTGCCTCGGCGCGCAACTTGCCCGCCTCGAGATGAAGGTGCTCTTCGAGGAGATGCTGCCGCGTATTTCGGCGATCGAGCCAACTGGCGAAGTCGCCCGACTGCGGTCGAACTTCATCAACGGCATCAAGCATCTGCCGGTCAGCCTGATCCCCGTCTGAGTCAGTCGCCGGCGGCGGTCACCCGAATCAGCAGGGTCGTCTCGGGGTTGAGGACGGGCCCGTGCAGACCGCCGCCGGCCAGTTCGCGCCCCGTGAGCCGGGCCCCGGTGGCCAGCCAGTTCGGCTGCGACCGGGCTGGGCCGCGCACCGGGCCCATCGGCTCCAACAACCGCACGTCGTACGAACGTGTCGGGTCGAGCCCGACCAGACGGATCGGCGAGGCGTGCAACGAGGTGGCGGTGTTCATCCGAGTGACCGCGTAGACGGCGTCGCGGCGGTCGGTGGCGACAACGCCGTGGGCGAGGATCTCGGGGTCGGAATGATCGAGGCGAACCACGTCGCCGGAGTGGAGCAGCCCGCGCAGTTCCTTGTGCAACGCCACGATCGCGGTCACGTCGGCGAGGTCGCGTTCCGATGCCTTGAGCAGGTTCCATTCGATCCCGAACGAGCCGAACAGGGCCGCCGCGGCCCGGAACGCCAGGTTGTGGGTGCGCCCGGTGGTATGGCAGACGGGCGAGCCGATGTGCGTTCCCATCAACTCCGGGGGGAACAGCAGCGAGAACCCACGTTGGATGTTCTGGCGGTCGAGGGCGTCGATGGAGTCGCTGGTCCAAGCGCGCTCGGTCCGTTCGAAGATGGCGAAATCGACTCGCCCACCGCCGGACGCGCACGTCTCGAACTCGACACCCGGGTGGGCGGCGCGCAACCGGTCGAACAACTCATAGACCCCGAGGGTTTGGTGGTGGACCCCGCCATGTCCGCTCGCCGTCATCGGGGCGACCATGTCGCGGTTCATGTCCCACTTCACATAGGCGATGTCGTGGTCGCCGAGTAGGGCGGTGAGGTAGTCGAACAGGTAGTCGCGAACCTCAGGGCGGCCAAGGTCGAGCACCAGCTGATTGCGGCCCATGACCAGCGGATATCGATGGTCGGCGAGGATCCATTCCCGATGGTTGCGGTATAGATCGGAGTCGGGGTTGACCATCTCAGGCTCGACCCAGATGCCGAACTCCATGCCGAGGCCGCGGACGTGCTCGATGATCGGTTCGAGGCCATTGGGCCACACCTCAGGGTCGATCCACCAGTCGCCGAGTCCTGCCTTGTCGTCGCGACGCAGGTGGAACCAGCCGTCGTCGATGATGAACCGTTCGACGCCAACTGCGGCCGACACGACGGCGAGTCGGCGCAGGGTGTCGAGGTCGTGGTTGAAGTAGACCGCCTCCCAGATGTTCAACCCGACCGGCCGCGGTGACGTCGGATGGTGGGGCCGCGCCCGCATGAATCGGTGGAACGCCTGAGATGCAGTGGTCAGCCCGTCGGAGGAGTATGCCGCGTAAGTGACCGGGGTCGAGTACCGCTCGCCGGGCGACAGGGCGATCTCGCCGACGGTCAACAGCTCGCCGAGTTGCACCGAGCGGCGAGCGTCGGTGACTGCGTCACAGGTGAACTCAAAGTTGCCGCTCCATCCCAGATGAACGCCCCAGACCTCGCCAGATTGCTCCGAGAACCCGGGCGTACCGGCGAACACTGCGCCGAGCCGCTCGTGGGAGGTCTTTCCGTGGCGGTTGTTGACGGTCAGGCAGTTCCCGACCCACGGGGTGCGGGTCATGCCGAACTCGTTGGTCCATCGACCTCCAATGGTCATCAACTCCCGCGCCTGCGACGGCAATCCGAGCGAGATTCGCAGCGCAGACAACAGGTAGCGCGTGCTGCCCTGGTTGATCAGCGTCGCCGAGAAGGTGGCAACCCCGCTGTCGTGCAGTTCGACGGCCAGATCCAATCCGAGTTCGGCGTCGGGGTCGGTCAATGCAAAGGCCGCCCGGTTGCCGTCGACTTGGAGGTTGCCCAGCGCGAATCGGGGAGCGAAATCGCGCCCGCCGGGCCGATGGCCGTCGATACCGGGAGTTCCGAACCAGCCGTCGCCTGCCTGGGCTACGAGCCCGAGCGGCGGGTCGATATCGAGGCCACCCCCGGGGGCTGGTCGATCCCACATCGCCGCCGCGTCTGGGCTGAGGGGGCCGAGGGCCTGCCCCCAATGGACGAGCCGGGGCATTCCTCCGTTGTGGGCGAACACCAAGCTCGTTCGCGCATTCGACAGGTGGACAAGCGACGTCTCGGCCGGGCTGGTCGACAAAGCCATGGAAGTGATTTCCCCTCGGGGTGCTGACGGGTTGCCCATCGTAAGCGGCTGAGCGAAGAGGTGACCTACCTGTCGAGCGTGACGTCGGTCAGATGGCGTCCAAGTCGGCCAGGAGCTGTTCGAGGGTACGCAGATCGGGTCCGTCGCTACTGGTCTGATCGCTCATTGCCACCAAACCGTCGGCTTGGAGGTCACCGACGATCACTCGGGCGACCCCCAAATGGACGCCGATGCGCGCCGAGACTTCCGCGACCGAGATCGGCGAGCGAGTGGCCTCAATCACCGATCGTTGGACGAGGGCGAGACGCGACGCCGAGGCCTGGCCGAGCGGGGTGCATTGCACCAGGGTGTCGAGCGGAAACTCGACGCCATCGGACCGAACTCGCCCACGGGTATGGGCGAACTGGCGCATGAATGACTTTGGGGGATCGCTCATCGGCGGTCAGCGGGCCTGGCTGGCGATGCCGAGCTCGGTCATCAGCGCCGGGGTCAGCGCCGCCCCGACTCGTTTGCACAGCATCGTCATCTCGTAGCCGGTCGAGGCGACCTCGACGTCCTTCGAGGCAACGACGGCCAGCGATGATCCGTTCGAGATCGCCATGAACAACATGTACCCGGCGTCGATTTCGACGATCACCTGGCGGACCTTGCCGCCGCCGAAGCAGTTGCCACCGCCTTGCGCCAGGCTGGTGAGCCCGGCGGTCACCGAGGCGAGCTGATCTCCGGCTGCGGTGCCGATGCCCGATGACATCGCCATCAACATGCCATCGGCCGAAACAACGATCGCCTCGATCACCCCGCGGATCCGCTTGACGAACGAGTCGATCAGCCAGTTGAGATTGGCAATCTCGGTATCAGAGGCCATCTACGCGTCCCCGACCGGTGCGTTGTCGTCGAACTCGTCGTCGGCTCGACCGCGCTCGACCGACTGGGTAAACGCCGCCATCCGCCGGGCAAGTGCGGCCGCATCGTCATCGCTCTGTGTTGCGGCTGTCGCTGCCGGCGCGTCGGTGGCACCGCCGAAGATGTTGAACCGCGGACCATCGGTCGGTACCGGTTCGCCGATAGCGGCTCGACGACGGGGCAGTGGAGCCGCAGCGCCGTTGGTGTCTTGGGCGGGAGCGGCATCGGATCGCCGTCGCGCCGGAAGGGCGTCGGCTGACTGGGGCGCGTCTATGACGGCGACTTCGGTCGTGATGTTCGCCGCCGTTGTGGTGTCCTCGAACGCGAAGTCATCGGTGTTGATGATGACCGCCGCCGCCGTTGGCCGGTGCTGAACGCGAGTTGCAACTGGGGCGGCAACCGGCGGTCGTTCGCTGACCGGTTCGCTTGCTTCGGCGAAGATCGCCGGGGGAAGGTCGACGTTGACGGCCAACCCGCCGGCCGGGTTGTCTTGCAACCGCACGGCGACACCGAGGCGGCGGGCGAGACGGGCGACCACCTGGAAACCGACCTGGTCGGTCGACAGTTCCTCGATGCCCGGGGGTTCGGAGACCCGGCGGTTGGCGTCGGCGATCTCGGCCTCGCTCATCCCGATGCCGTTGTCCATGATCCATATCCGCATCCGGTTCTGGCTGCGCTGCACGCGGACGTCGATGCGCGTCGTCGGCCCGGAGTAGAGGGTGGCGTTTTCGACCAGTTCGGCGATGAGGTGGGACAGGTCGAACGCCTGGGAACCCTGGATGAAGCGGTCGTCGGAGCCGCCGATGGTGACGTCGACCCGGTGCATGTCGGCAACCTCCGACACGGCCCCGCCGATCACTTCCGACACGGCGACCGGGGCCGACCAGCTGCGCGACTGGCGGGTACCGGCGAGCACCAGCAGGCTCTCGGCATTGCGGCGCATACGGGTCACGGTGTGGTCGAGTTCGAACAGTCCGGCGAGCATGTCGGGGTCGACGACGTTGGCCTGGATGTTGTCGATCAGCTCGTGCTGACGATTGATGAAGGTCTGATTGCGGTGACCGAGGTTGACGAACATCTCCGACGTGTGCTGGCGCAGTTTCACCTGGTCAGAGGCCAGATTCAAGGCGGTAGACACCACCGCGTTAAAGGCGGTTGCGGCCTCGGCGAGCTCGTCGCCCGAGTCGATCTGGATGGGCTTCAACACGGGGATTTGGCGCGACTCGATGTCGGCGTTGCGAATCGCCTCGACCGTGCGGGGCAAATCTTCGGTGGCGGCCCGGCGAAGCTGGCGAATCGGTCGAATGATCGACCGGGCGATCGCCGTACCGAGGACCGCGGTCAGGAGCACGCCGAGGACGAATGTTGCGAGCAGCACAGCCAGGTTGCGCGAGACGAAGTTGTTCGACACCACTTCCACCCGGGTTTGCTCGGCCGTGGCCAGGATGACGACTTGTTCGATCGCGGCCCGGTGGGTCTCGAAGTTCTGCTTCAGCGGGCCGAGCACCAGCTTTCGGGCGGCGGCGTTGTTGAGGCGGAGTGATGGAAGGAACGTGGAGTTGACGGTGTCGAAGAAGGCAAGGCCGGGCTCTCGGCTCTGTTGGAGCAGCGTCTCACGCAGGGTGCTGTCGGTCAGCCGGGAATCCCAATATGCCTGACGATCGAGGAAGGACTTTTCGAGCCCGGCGAGCTTCGCGGTCAAGATGGTGAGGGACTCGTCGGATGGATCGAAGGCCATCTGATACACGGTCAAATACGACTCGACGAGGAATTCAGGGGGCGGGAGCACATCGGCGACAAGGTCTTTCGACAACACGATCTCGTCGTACCGAGGCCCTCCGACCCGAGCCTGCTGCAGTGTGCGAATGCCGAGCAGTCCGGCGATGATGAGCACCGCCAACGGGATACTGACCAAGGCCAGCAACTTGGTGCGAATAGGCAATCGCTTGAGCACGGTGTCCTCCCGACGCTTTACCGCCCGAATTCAATCACGCGCCCGACCCACCACCCATTGAAAGTTCGAATTTGGGCCGCGCGCCCTGTGTCGACGAGGGAACCGCGAAAAGTGTTGAAGCCGGTGAAAACTAGAGGTTTCGCCGAGGAAACAACGGATCACCCTTGACGATGGCGGCGCCGCCGGGATATCCGCCCCACGACGCCGCGGCGGGGAGGCGCTGATCGGCGACCAAGCCCGGCAGCCCGATGCGCTCCCATATCGTCTGGGCAGTGTCGGGCACCGCGGGCGAGGCCAGCACACAGACGATCCGCAGAACTTCCAGGGCGTCACCAAGGACCGCGTCGACGGCAGGTCCGGGCTCGGCCTTCCATGGTTCGTTGGCCTCCAGATAGGCGTTGGTCGTCCGCAGAAGCCCCCACGTGGCTTCGAGTGCCTTCGACGGGGCCACGACATCCCACCCGGCAGCGGCCCCGGCAAACGCATCGGCGGCGGCCGTGGCGAGTGGCGAGTCGAGTGACGGGGTCGGGGCGACTCCGTCACACTTCTTGCCGACGACGGTGACGACCCGCGACAACAGATTTCCCAGGTTGTTGGCCAGATCGGAGTTGTAGCGCCCGATCAGACCCTCGTAGGTGAAGTCGCCATCCTGGCCGTAGGACGTGTCGGCGAGCACGTAGTATCGGAAACCGTCCAGGCCGATGTCGTCGATCAGATCGAGCGGGTTGACCACGTTGCCCGTGGTTTTGCTCATCTTTTCGCCACCAGAGAGCAGCCAGCCGCCGACCGCCCAGCCGCGGGGCAACTCCACCCCGGCCGACAGCAGCATCGCCGGCCAGTACACGCAGTGATGGCGGATGATGTCTTTGCCGATCAGGTGGTAGTCGACTGGCCAGTTCTTCTCGAAGCTGGCCTGACCCTCTGGCGAATCGTCGCCGTAGCCGACCGCGGAGAGGTAGTTGGTCAGCGCGTCGAACCACACATAGGTGACGTGCTCGGCATCCCACGGCAGCGGGATTCCCCAGTTCAGCGACGTGCGCGAGATCGAGAAGTCGCGCAGGCCAGAGCGAATGAGCCCCAAGGCTTCGTTCGCTCGGAACTCGGGGACGATTACCCCCGGGTGGGCGGCGTACCAATCGAGCAGGCGATCCTGGAACCTCGAAAGCCGAAAGAAGTAGTTCTCCTCCTCGAAGTATTCGACCGGTCGCTTGTGGATGCGGCACAGGTCGCCGGGGTCGAGTTCGTCGTCGGTGTAGTACTCCTCGCAGGCGACGCAGTACTTGCCGGCGTAAACATCGAGTTCGATGTCGCCGGCGTCGTAGCAGGCCTGCAGCAGCTTCTCGACGGCTCGGTAGTGGCGCGGCTCCGTGGTGCGGATGAAGTCGTCATTGGCGATGTTCAGCTTCTGCCACGCCTCGGCAAACTGCGGGGCGATCGAATCGGTGAATTCCTGGGGGGTGAGCCCGGCCGCATCGGCAGCCTGCTGGATCTTCAGACCGTGTTCGTCGGTGCCGGTGAGGAAGTGAACGTCGTCACCGAGCAGGCGATGCCAGCGGGTGAGCGCGTCACCGACGATGGTCGTATAGGCGTGGCCGAGGTGCGGCTTGGCATTGACGTAGTAGATGGGGGTGGTTGCGTAGAAGCGGGTCATCGGAATTCTCCTGGAACGAGGGTGAAACGGTAACGGCAGGAGAGCCGGCCTCGGGTGTGCCTCAGCGAGGGTGCGCGCCAGCCAGCTCGGGTTACGAGCGGCACATTCGGTTCGGCGAGCAGACGATCAAAGCCACGGCTCGGAGCGTAGTCGCACATCCGGTGGTTCCCGGCCACCGATTTCGCGCTCGGGGATCCACTCTCAGGTCGTTCGCTGATGCTCGTCAGCCGCGAGGATGTGGCGATGTCGGATGATGGTGCACCGCTCGTCTGCCCACTCGGGCCGGTCAACTTCTTCACCTCGGCGATCAATGACTGCCCGTACCCGGCGTACCAGGCAATGCGCGACGAGGCGCCGGTTTGGTACGACCAACGAACCCGGATGTTCGTGATCACCCGGTACGACGACGTGAAGGCCGTGCTACTCGACACCGAGCGGTTCTCGTCGGAGCGTCCGACCGGGCGGCGCGACAAACGCTCCGAGCTGATCCAGTCGATCTACCAGGAAAAAGGCTGGGTGCCGGGACGTACTCTGGCCAGCCGCAACGACCCGAATCACCGCCAGATGCGTGGGCTGTTCAACCATGCATTCCGCCCGTCGAAGATCGCCGAGATGGAGCCGACCATCGAACGGATTGCCCACGATCTGATCGACGCCGTGGCTGCCGAAGGTCAGGCGGAGTGGGTACGGTCGTTCGCCGTACCGCTGCCGTTGATGATGATCGGCCTGCAGATGGGGGTCAACCTCGACGACATCTGGCGGATCAAAGCCTGGACCGACGCCTGGGTACAGCGGCTTGGTCTGATGCAAACCACCGACGAGGTGATCTGGTGGACCGAGATGGAGATCGAGGCGCAGCACTACTTCCAACCGATCTTCGACCGGCTGCGGGCCGAACCCGACGGAACGCTGCTCTCCGACCTGGTCAATAACGAGATCCCCGAATGGGGTCGGTCGCTGACCGACGAGGAGTTGCACGCCGAGATGATGGCCGACACGTTCGTCGGTGGATCGGAAACCTCTACCAACGCGCTGTCGGCCGGAGCGATGCTCCTGGCTCAACACCCCGAGCAGTGGGCCAGACTCAAGGCCGACCCCGATCGGTACGTGCCACTGCTCGTCGAGGAGGTGTTGCGGCTGGAGAGCCCGGTGCAGGCGCTGTTCCGCACCACCTCTGTGGACGTCGAGCTCCATGGGGTCACGATCCCGGCCGGGTCGATGATCAGCATTCGCTACGGCTCAGCGAACCGCGACGAGCGACTCTTCGATGACCCCGACACGTTCTACCTTGATCGAGCCAACGTGCGTTCGCATCTCGCTTTCGGGTTCGGGGTCCACCACTGCTTGGGGGCGCCGCTGGCTCGCCGAGAGTTGC
>JANNNL010000733.1:0-16656 GCA_031398525.1 Actinomycetes bacterium
CCAAATGTCGTCAGTGTGACGTTCGGTCGGTTGGCGATCGAGATCGCGTCATCGATGCGGCCCATCGGGATCACGCACACCGGGCACCCGGGGCCGTGCACCAACTCAACCTGTGGCGGCAGGATCTGTTCGAGGCCGTAGCGGTAGATCGCGTGGGTGTGACCGCCACAGACTTCCATAAACCGCACCGTGCGGGTCTCGGGCTCGGCGAGTTGGTGGAGGTGGGCGACCAGATGCCGGGCCGCTGTCGGGTCGCGAAAGCCTTCGAACGGACTCATCGGGTCGCTCGCCCGGGTTGCACCTTGCCGACCGCCTGCACCAAGGCATCGACCAGGGCGGCCTGCGCTTCTTGAATGCGGTGCACACTGCTGTCTTGAACGACGATTGCCACATCGACGTCCGCGTTCTCGATGAACCGGCCACCGCCATAGCCGGCAAAGGCGATCGTTCGCAACCCGCGTCGGCGGGCCACGTCGAGCGCCGCCAGCAGATTGGGGGATTGGCCACTGGTCGAGAACACGACCAGCGCATCACCCGGCTGCCCATACACATCGACCAGACGGGCAAACATCCGCTCGACGCCGATGTCATTGGCCAGCGCGGTCAGCACGGCCGGATCCGCGGTCAATGAGACCGTCCGTTGATCGGAGTTGGTCGGGAGCAATCGAAGAAATCGGTCGGCGTCACAGGAGCTGCCCCCGTTCCCTGCCGCGAGCACGCGCCCGGCCGACCCCACGATGGTTGCCGCGGCCCGCAGCGCGCCGGCGTTGGCGGTCACCGCGTCCGTCGTTGCCGTCATCGACGCCTGCCATTTCGCCCCGGCGGACCGGGCCAGATCATCGAGGAGCGCCGACCGACGAGCGGCGATGCTTGCGCCCCGTTCGTTGGCGGATTCGCTCGCGGATTCGCCAGCCGTCGAGTCGTCGTTGAGGAACGGGTACAGGAAGTCGGTGGCCGTCACGAGCGATGCTCCTTGCCGAGCACGACGCCCGCGTGGACCAGCACCAGATCGTCGATCGCCAGGTCCGCCACCAGCGACGCGTCGGCGGCGACGACGCCGCAGGGGGTCAGCAGCGTGACCTGGTCGCCGTCTATACCGGCGACTTCGCCGAGGACCGCATCGTCGGCGCAGACCGCGCAGACGGAGTCTGTTGGGGTTGGTTCGAGCAGATCGGCGTGTTCCAGGCAGACCTGGGTCAACTCCCACAACAGGTGATAAGCGCGCACGGCGTCGGCCTCGTTGCGCAGTCGGATGATGTGTGTGGCCGATGAGGTGGATGCCTCATCACCCCACGACAGCGCGATGCTGACGACCCCCCACGCCCGGCAGCGGGCGGCAAATTCGGCGGTCCGGGGACCAACCAGCACGGCCACATCACTGGCTCGGCAGCCTCGTCTCGCTGTATCGATGACGTTCGCTCCGCTCAATGCAACGGCGGGCAACGCTTGCGTGCCGACCACCACCGGATGGAGGAACTCCACGGCGACATGCCGAGCGTGGTCGTCAAGTCCTGGCGCAACCGCCCACAACGTCGCTCCTTGAGCCATTCGACTGGCGACGGCCATCGCCGCCGCGGCAAGCGTTTCCCCAGGCGCGTCGGCCGCCGCCATCCGACGCTCCGGCAGCACTCGACTATCGGACCGCGCGGTACCCTCCGCGTCGCCTGTCGATAACGCGGGGCGGGTCGTCACGCGACGGTGGAGCCGAATTGCTCCATCTCTTCGTCGTAGACGCTGCCGAGCAGTTTGATGAACTCGAGGGTCTTGTGCGCTTCGTCCTCGTCGATGATCGCCATGGCGAATCCGACATGGACCAGCACCCAGTCGCCGATCTTCAGCCCGTCGGGCAGCACCAGCGACGCGTCGATATGACGCTGCGCCCCACCGACGTCGACCAACACCAGATGATCGGCCAGGTCGACAAAAGCAATGACCTTTGCCGGGATACCTACGCACATCAGCCAACCCCCACGGTCAACCGCAACAGGGTCTCGACGAGTTGACGAACACTGGCCACTACGGGGCTGTTTGGAGCGTGGTCGATCAACGCGACGACGGCGCGGTCCGCCTCGCCGACATCGTCCGACCACGGGATTGCCCCCCAGACCGGCAACCCCAATCCGGCGGCGAAATCTTCGATCGCCGCCGTGTCGCCGTCACGGCGCAGCTTGTTGGCGACGATGCCGACGGTCGTCGATGGCAATTCGGCGGCCAACACCGCCTGGCGTCTGACGGTCTCGAGCGAACGAAAATACGGCTCGGCGACCAGGAGCAGCACATCGGCATGGCGGGCGGTTCCGCGTGACAAGTGCTCGGGCGACGCCTCTAGGTCCATGATCGTCAGGCGGTCGGGATCACCGCCCAGGTCGCCCAGCAGGGCAGAGGCGGCGGCATGGGCTGAACACAGGCATCCCTCTTCGGCATGGACCGGCATTCCCATCCGGACCAGCCGCACGCCGTCGGGCCCGATTGTGGCGTGGGCAGCCAGGATGTCGTCGAGCGGAGCGTTCAACCCGGGACCGTCGAGCCGACGCGACACCACCGTGGTCGGCAGGATCGGGGTGCGATCAACATCGTCGGATGGGATACCCAGGGCGACGGCCAGGTTGGGATTGGTGTCGGCATCGATGGCCACCACCTGTCGCCCGGCCTGGGCGGCGAGCCGCGCAAAGGTCGCCGACAGTGTCGTCTTGCCGGCCCCACCCTTACCGGCGACGGCGATTCTCATTGGCTGGTGACCGCATCGAGCGCGTGATCCAGAAAGCCGCGGGCCTCGCAGAGCCATGCCACCTGAACCCTCGCCTCGGCGTCTCCGGTGGCGGTGAGGGCGTACACCCGTCGGGGTGGCCCTTGTTCGGATCGTTCCCACCGTGACTCCACGAAATGATCGTGTTCCAGTACTCGCAGCGTGCGATAAATGCCCGCCAGGTCGACGGTGGTCAGACCGAACTGTCTCAATTGCTCGGCGAGTTCGTAGCCATGCGATGACCCACTGCGCAGCGCGACGAGTAACAGCGGGCGCAGAAACGAGCGCGGAAGCCCGGCCTCAATCATGGTCGTGACCAGCATGATCGTGACCAGGGTGGCCCGATCGGGCAGCGACGCAGGCGACCGCTTCGTCAGTGGACGCGTGACACCAGCAATCGTCGCTACATTCGCCATGGGTTGGTCTCATCAGATCGCTGAATGCCGCGGCGAATTCCTCGCCACCTTCCTTGATGCCCAGTTCCGACAGGGCGAACCAATCGCCCTCGCGCACCAGATAATCCTGTTCGACGAGTTGGTCGAGGTACGTGATGCCGACCTCGGCGTGCATACCCAGGAACTGTTCGATCATCGGAACGTCGACCAGGTCGCCGAATCCTTCGCCGCGCAGCCAGTACATGACCTGCAGGATCTCACTTCGCCAGTACATCGCGGCCAACGCTGCGGACTTGGGGGCCGGAAGGTCGTCGCGTTCTTCGTCCCGCATCAGGGCGACTCCTCAGCTCGCTCGTCCGAGGGCTTCGGCCTTGGACGCGATGCCGTCCAGCGCACCGGCGATGATCGCCAGTTGGCCGTTGACCTTGACCACCGAGGGACCGATGCTGGACGTCTGGGTTTCGATGGCCCGCACGCCGAAGGTCACCTTGCCCAGGAACGCCGAGGTGTTGTTCAACGATGTGGAGATACGGATCAGGTAGTACGCCAGCGCGGCGACGAAGATCAGGATTTCAACGACCGAGAGCGAAATCAACAGGGTTCGCATGTGGATTCAGCCCTCTCCGGCTAGCGACGGTCCGGCGAGCGACGGCGCCGCCAGAGTAGGCGCGGCCGGCGCGGCCGCAGCGGCACCGACGGCGGTCAGGAAAGCGTCATGGCGCAACGCTTCCTCGGTCAGCATGTCCAACCGCTGAGATGTCTGGCCCAGCATCCAGGTCGTGGCGGTGTTACGGGCGACCTGCTTACCGGCCTCCCAGATCGCCTCGGCACCGCCTTCGATTTGGCGTACCTTGCGATAGAAGATCTCGAGCAGCACAACGGCAACGATGGCGACGACCAGACCCAGACCGAGGGTCAACCACCACGCGGCTTGATGCGACATGGCTCAGGCTCCCTTCGAAGCGAGATGTTCGCGTGCCGCGGTGGCGGCCCGCACGATTCTGGTCGCGTTGTTGTTGACCTCGTTGACCTGCCACAGACCAGCGGTGTTGTCGCGCGATGCCTCCAACGCACCGACCACATTGACCGCCTTGGTCACTGCCCGACTCGCCCCTCGAATCATCAGCAGTAACAACACGACGACAAGAGCCACGACGATGCCCCCGGCGATCCAACCGATCCACCAACCTGTCATGTGACACTCCCAGCGGCTCAGCACCAACAACAAGCACTGTAAGCCAGTGGCAACTAGATGTACAGTGCATCTAGTTGGCAAACCTGGAGGACCCGCATGGCGCAGTACACCAAAGACCCCGCCCAGCGCCATGAACACGAGGCGTTGCCGCTGATCGTCGACGGGCGCGACCCGCTCGCCCCGATCGGACTGCGCAGTCGGCTGCGCCAGAACCCACCGGACTCACTTCGTCTGGGGCCGCTCGAGAAGGTTTACTTGTTCTGGATCGTCGGTGCGTCGTGTGACGGTTGCACCATTGCCGTGTCGGGTGCCACCCATCCGCGGATCGAGCACCTCCTCAATGGGGTGATCCCCGGTCTGCCGCGCGTCGAATTGGTCCACACCGTACTGTCGGTCGAATCGGGTGCCGAGTGGACCGAGAATTTGCGGATGGCTGCCGCCGGCGAGCTAGACGCGCCGTTCCTGATTTGCTGGGAGGGCTCGATCATGGACGAGACCCTTTCGGGTGAGGGCTACTTCATGGGCCTCGGCGAGGATCGCGAAACCGGTCGTCAGATCACCTCGCTCGAATGGCTCGACCGGATGGCCCCCCTCGCGGCGGCGGTGATCGCTGTTGGCACCTGTGCGACGTGGGGTGGGATTCCCGCTGCGATCGGCAATCCGACCGGGGCGAAAGGGGTGATGGATCACCTCGGCAAGGACTACCGCTCGACGCTGGGGCTGCCGGTGGTCAACATCCCGGGTTGTTCGCCGATCGGCGACAACATCCTTGAGACCGCCGCGGCTGCGCTGCTGTTCTTGAACGGGCTGGCCCCGCTGCCCGAGTTTGATGGGTTGGGTCGTCCGGCGTGGTTGTTCACCGAGACGGTCCACCGCCACTGTCCCCGGGCCGGCTACTACGAGGAAGGCGTCTTTGCCGAGAACTACGGCGACAAGGAGTGTCTGGTCGAGTTGGGTTGCTGGGGTCCCGTGGTGCAGTGCAACATCTCCGAGCGAGGCATGATCGACGGGCACGGCGGCTGCATGAACATGGGCGGCATCTGTATCGGCTGCACGATGCCCGGGTTCCCCGACAAGTTCGCGCCGTTCTACGCCGCACCCCCCGGTTCGTATCTCTCGTCAAGCACCTCGAAGGTCGTCGGCGGAATGATCCGCCGGATGCGCAATGTGACGATGAACGACAAGAATCTGTCGCCGCGGTGGGAGAACGACCGTGACCTGGCCAGCGGGTGGGCGCGGTACCGCACGCAGCCGGTGGGTGCCGAAAAGGTCCTCCATCGTTTCTACAAGCAACTTCAGAAAAAGGCCGCGAGGTAAGCGCCAGCCATGTGTTTCAAGAACCTCCCCATCGATTTCGATGAGTTCGGCAAAGCGTCGCTCAAAGCCGGGTGGAACAACCCGTACGCCTTCGAACCGGTCGAGGCCAAGCGGTACGTGCGGTCGGCCGGTTCGGGTGGCACGGCCGTTGCCGAGGCACCACCACGGCTGAAGGATTGGAGCATCGACCCCGTCACCCGCGTGGCAGGTGCCTTGGCAGTGCACACCGTGCTCGACCTGGAAAACCGCGTTGCGGTCGAAGCCCATTCACAAGCAATGTTGTTCCGCGGCTACGAGATCATCCTCAAAGGTCGCGATCCCCGCGACGCCATCGATATCTCGTCGCGGGCCTGCGGAGTCTGCGGCGGCGTGCATTCGACGGTGTCGTCACTGGCTATCGAGATGGCCTTTGGAGTCTGCCCGCCCCCGCTGGGGGTGCTGGTCCGCAACCTCGGTGAGGTCGCCGAGATGTTCTATGACCATCCGCTCCACCTCGGACTGCTGGCCGGCCCCGACTATTCGACGGCGATCGTGTCGGCGACAAACCCCGAACTGGTCCGGCGCGCCGAACACACGATGGCCCCGCATTCCGATGTCCACGGATATCGCACGATCAAGGATCTGATGGATGGGTTCAACCCGCTGGAAGGTCGCATCTATCTCGAATCGCTGGAGTACACCCGTATCGCTCGGGTGATGTGCACCCTGATGTACGGCAAGTACCCGCACCCGTCGACCCTCGTCCCGGGCGGGGTGTCGACCACGATTACCACCACAACGTTCAACGAGTTCTACACCAACCTCGCCAAGATCTTCGACTACGCCAAGCGGTTGGCCGGTATCTGGGATGACATCTGCGACTTCTTCCTCGAAGCCGATCCTCGATATGCCCTGGTCGGAGATCGCCCGCTCAACCTCATCCAGACCGGAATCTGGGATGACCCCGAGGCCTATGACGCGACCTACGCCAACTGCGATGCCTGGGGCAACAAGCGATACTCGGTACCCGGCATCGTCATCGACGGCCAACTGATCACCACCGATCTGACCCGCATCAATATGGGTATCGAAGAGTTCGTCGAACACTCCTACTACGACGACTGGGCCTCGAACGGCACGGGTGCGGCACGTTTTGCCGCCGATCCGCTCGGTAACCCGCTGTCGCCGTATCACATGTGGAACAAAGAGACGATCCCGCGCCCCGTCGGCAAGAACTTCAAAGAGAAGTACTCGTGGTCGACCGCCCCCCGCTGGGACCGGCTCTCGATGGAAACCGGCGTCTACGGCCGGATGATCACCACGGCACTGGCCAATCGGATGACCGACAATCCGTTCATCACCTCGACCGGCGACGGGCTGCGCATGGTGATGCCCCGTCACGAACTTCCCGAAATGGAACTCAACTGGAAAGTCCCGGCGCGACTGAACGCCTTTGAACGCAACCGCGGCCGAGCCTACGGCGTCGCGTTCACCGCGGCGATCGGGATGATCAACCTCACCAAGGCATTCGAATACTGGAGGGCCGGCGAGACGAAGGTCTCGAGCACCTACAAAATCCCCCAGGACGAGCGGGTCGCCGTCGGATTCTGGGAGGCGGGTCGGGGGTACCTGACCCACCACCTGCATATGGACAAGGGCAAGATCGTCAACTATCAGATCAACACGCCGTCCACCTGGAATGCTTCCCCGCGCGACCCGTTCGATCAGCCCGGACCCTACGAGGAAGCGATCGTCGGCACTCCGATTCTGGAATCAACCACCGGCGACGACATCCGCGGGATCGACATCCTGCGGGCGATTCGTAGCTTCGATCCGTGCATGCCCTGCACCACTCACATCGACACCGGCCGCGGCATCATCACCCGCGAGGTCAACTCGTGTGGTTGCACCCTCGAATGACCCATTGCCGCCCGGCGATAGGTGAGCGCAGGTGGCCGTGATTCTGGTCGGTGGCATCGGGTTGCCGTGGCTGCGCGATCTGGACTTTGGCACGCAATGGATCAACCGCATGGCCGACGAGCCATGGGGTGAGGGTGTCGTACTGGAAGACCTCTCGTACGCCGCCCACCGGGTGATGCATCGGCTGCAGGAATTGACCCCTGACCGAGTCGTCCTGGTCGGAGCCATGCCGCGTGACATCGATCCACCCGGGACGGTTCGCCACTACCAGTTGGACCTGACCCCACCCCCCGATGACGAGGTCCACGAACGACTCGCCGAGGCGGTTGGGGGCATCATCGATCTTGATCACACCCTGGCTGTCTGTCGCTGGAGTCGGGTCTTTCCGATCGATACCGTCATCATCGAGATCGAACCGGAGGACAAGGCCTTCGGGCTCGGCTTTTCCGATCCCGTCGAGGCGGTCGTCGACCGTGTTACCGAATTGGTGCGGGCCGAGGTTGCCAGGTGAGCGACGAGCGATTGGAGTTTGCCGAGGTTGCCGAACGAATTGCCGAATTGGCCGAACGGCTGGTCGACCGGGAACCCGAGGTGGGTGATCTGCTCGACTGGATCGATGCCTTTCACCGCGACGGACTCGGCCGGTTGATCGAGATGGCCCGACAATGGCGTGGCGAGGTGTTTCTGGACTCGCTGGCCGAGGACCCGGTCGTGGGGACCCTGCTTGATGCCTATGGGCTGGGTGTTGGTACCGACATGGTCGAGGCCCGCCGTGCGGTCCAAGCCGCGCTGGCCGAGGTGCGGCCGTATTTTCACTCCCATGGAGGAGACATGGAAGTCGCCTCGATCACCGACGGGGTGGTCACCCTGACGATGCACGGCAGTTGTGACGGATGCACCGCGGCATCGGCAACGCTGGCGGGCGAGGTCGATGCTGCATTGCGGCGACATTGGGTTGACTTTCGCCGGGCGGAATTCATCGAGTCCGATGCGACTCCGCATCCTCCACCGATCGCCGGCCAGGTGACCGTCGGCTTGCAGATCGGTCGGTCCCGATGACCCACCCGGGCACCGATGGGAACTCCGCCGTGCTGCCCGAACCGACCTTGGCCGAGGACGTCGCGTTCAAGGCGCGAGCGCTGGCCCAAGCCCATCCGATGAGTGGCGTCGCGCTGACGTATCGGGCCGAGTTGATCGTGCGGGAGCGCCGTGATCAACCGGTGCCGGAACTCGCCGACTGGGCGGCGGGCGCATTTCTGGTCGGCTACTGCGTTCGGCGCGTCGAGGAAACGACGGCCCGTCCGCCAACCCCTATCGGTCCCGTAGCTCTCGGGGCCCGGATCGATCAGGAAGATGTCGTCGCGATCGTCAGGCGGTTCAATGCCGGCGAAGCCGTTGGCCTGCTGGCGGACGACATTCTGGTCGAGGTACTGGACCGGGTGATCGCCACCGAGGTGGACAAGCGCAACGAACACGTCCGCGAACACCTCGACGCCGGACAATGGAACGACTTCGAGGCGTACGTGGCCTGGTGGGTGCTGCATGGGTGGGCGACGCGGGTCGCCGAACGGTCCTCGTTGGGCGAGTCGGCCAATGAGTCGGCTGGAAAGTCGGCCAGTGAGTCGGCGGGCGAGAACCTCACGTGCGCATCCTGATTGTCGGAGTGGGCAATGTGTTGCACGGCGACGACGGATTCGGGGTCGAGACGGCCCGGCGATTGGCGCAGCGACCGCTACCCGCCGGGGTGGATCTGATTGAGACCGGCATCGGCGGAATCGCCCTGGTGCAGGAATTGCAGACCGGTTATGACGCGCTGATCGTCATCGATGCAGTGGACCGGGGACGCGCTGCAGGCACCGTGCTGGTCATCGAACCCGAGGTGATAGACGTGACGGCGATGACCCCGATGCAGCGCCATGACATGCTGGCGGACATGCACCTGGCCACGCCGGAACGAGCGCTGATGGTTGCCAACGCCCTGGGGGTGCTGCCAGCCAAGCGGTTTCTGGTTGGTTGTCAACCCCTTGAAATAGAAGTGCTCCGGGTCGGGCTCTCACCAATCGTTGCGGCGGCGGTTGATGTGGCGGTCACCGAGGTCGAACGCTGCGTCGCCGACCTTCTCGCACCCTGGTGAGCGCCGCGAATGCCGACTGATGCGGTGGCGGCCCTTGAAGCCGTCTATCTCGCCCGGTCGCCGGTCGACGATCCGGTGGGTCGGGCGATGGCTGCCTACCGACTGGCCGTTGCCCTCGGAGAGTCCGTTCCGCCTGACGCCCGACGAGCCCTGGGATTGCTGGATGAGGCCCGTCTGGTCTTGACCGAGTCCCGCGCCCCTATCGAACACGGCCGCATTCTCACTGCCGCAGCCAGCCAGCATCGGGCGATGTCCGAACCAGCGCGGGCCAGCGAGTTGTTCGAGCGTGCCGCCGGGTTGCTGGATGATCGCGTGGACGGCGAGGAACGGGCGGCGGTATGGTCGAACGTCGGCCTCGCTCGTACGGAGCTGGGCCAACTAGAACACGCGGTGCTCGCCTTCGATCGAGCCGTTGCGGCCATCGCCACGGTGACCGGGGCCGGCGCGACCGCGTCCGGCGAGAAAGCGTCCAGCGTTTGGCGAATTCATGCCACGGTGCTGATCAACCGCGGCTTGGCGTGGTTCGGTCTAGGCAACTTCGACCAAGCGCGCGCCGACCTGGAAGCGGGGCTCGGTCTGGTAGATGTGGCCGCCGCTCCGATTCAACTCGGGATGGCCCATCACAGTCTGGGGCAGGTGGCGACCGCCCAGGGCCGCCCGGATGTCGCGATCGTCCAGTTTCTCGCTGCGCTGCGGATCTTCACTCGCACGACCTTTCCCCACCAGCATGCGGTGGCCACCTTCAACCTTGGCGTCGCCTATGCGTGCACTGCCGATCTGACCAGTTTGCGACGAGCGCAGTGGTCGTTCGAGGCCGCCGTGAATCTGTTCGACCCGCGTATCCAGACGGCGCAATGGCAAGAGACGGCCACCCGGCTGGGTGAGGTCAACGAACGGTTGGCCACGCGGTCACCCGGACGATCGGTGGCGGAACACCGGGCGGCGCTGCTGGGTTCCCTTGGTGACGACGAGCAACTTGCCCTGATCCGAGACCTTGCCGACCGGTTCGCCGCTCGCCCGGACCCGCAGCGAATGGACTTGTTTCGTGAGGCAGCCGCGGCGGCCCGGGGTGAGGTTCCCGAGGTGTCGCGAGCATTGCTGCGCACGACGCTGTTCGTCCTTGCCGAACAGCCAGACGCCGTCTTACGTTCGGGCCTGATGGGTCAACTCGCCGCTCATCGCAGCCTCGCTCCGAGCGGTCGTTTGGCGGCAGATACCGACCTTGACCAGGTCATCCAGGAGCTATTTCAGGGTCCGCAACGAGTCCGCTTTCGCGACATCCTGTACGAACTCAGTTGGGAGCGACCGTGAACGGGCGGCACCCGGCTACCCGGATAGCGCGCGAATTCCTCGACGCGATCCTCTGGGGCGAACATTCGAAGGTGTGGCAACTGCTGTCGAGCGCGGCGCGTAGCGCAGCACTGGCTGTGGCCGAACGCAATGGACTCGATGCGATCGTCGCGGCCCGCGCCCGGGCCGGTACGTGGACCGCAGCCGAGGCCGACGAGTTGCTGAGTGACCTGATCAAGGGTCTGCGGGCCGACCTCGGCGCGGTCGACATATCGCAGATCGCCGTTGCGGAGCCCGACGTCGGTCGTCGGCCGTTCGGCACCCGGGTGACGGTCGCGCTCAGTGTCCCATCGTTTCTTCCGGCTTCAGTGACCGGCGGCGAGGGCTGGTCCGCGGGAACGATCGAGTTGGTCGAAGCCGACATCGGCTGGCTGGTCGATCGACTCGATGCCCGCCGGGTTCAACGACCATGAGTGGTGAGGTGATGCGGCACATCGAGGTTGGGTTGTCGGCCGAATCGGTCGCCGGTGCCTGGGCCCGCCAAGAGGCCGCACCGCATGGCGCACTGGTCAGTCTGGCCGGCGAGGTGGCCGGCCGGTCACGCGGTGGCGTGCCGGTTTCCCCCGGCCCCGCCATCGCCGTCATCGTGCGCCCGGAACTGGCCGCCGACAGCCAAGACCGGCTGTGGCTGGCGGCCCTGGTGGCGGCCCACCGATCGGTCCCACCGCTCGGGGAGACCCGGCTTGGTTGGCCTGATTCGATCGAGACCGACCCCACGGCCGCGGCGTCGGTGCCCGTCCCAGGTAGCCCGGCCACTGTTCTTGCCGCGTCTGGACCGGGCACTGCTGTTCCGGGCACTGCTGTTTCGGTCGCATCGGTGACGGTCACCGCTCAACTCGGGCCGGGGCACGTCGACATGGCGATCATCACGGTGCGTTCTATCCAGCCTTGGCGGATGCCCGATCCCGACGAGTTCCGCCGGGCGCTCCTGCGCTCCGTGAGCCAGGCAGAGTCAGATTTCTTGGATCTCGTCGCCGACTACGCGGCTGTTTCGACGACCCATGGCAAGCGCGTCCGGGTGCAGTTGCTGCCGCGTGGCGAGACTCGAGGCACCGTCACCGGATTCGAACCGGACGGCCGACTCCGGTTGGAGACGCCGACCGGAATGGTCGAGCTCTTGCCAGTCACGGTGGTGCGCAGCATCAGCCTGGTCTGACGACGCCGGCCAATTGCGCGGCGATCGTGGCGGCCTGGCCCAGGCTGATCCCGCCGTCATTCGGAGGCACGCGGTGGTGGGCGATGACGTGAAGGCCCTGACGGGACAGCGCATGGTGGCAGTCACCGACGAGCAACGCATTCTGAAATACTCCGCCGCTGAGTACCACGGTGTCGAGGCCATGTGCGACGCACAGGCGCTCGGCCGCGAAACTCACGACGCGGGCCAGCGCCCGGTGGAAACGGCGGGCTATGTGTTCAACCGGTTCGCCCGCGCGCAAGTCACCGAGGATCGCGTCGATCACTGGGTTGTGGTCGATCACGATCGGATCGGTGTTCGTCATTCCGAATTGATAGAAACCGTTGTCGCCGGATCGTCTGGCGGCCTGCTCGAGTTGTTGTGCCGCCTGGCCCTCGTGGGTGACTCGTCCGTCGCGTCCGTCCAGTCCGCACAGTGCGGCGACGGCGTCGAACAACCGTCCGGCCGATGTGGTCATCGGCGAAAGGTCGCCGCGTTCGCTGAGCGCAGCCACCGTCGCCCAGTGGGCCGCGTGGGCGCGATGCACTGCGAGGTCATCCGACTCGCGTCCCGCCAGATAGGCAACTGCCATCCGCCACGGATTGCGGATTGCGGCGGTTCCACCGGGCATCGCGACGGGGGCCAGGTGACCGACTCGGCTGGTTCCGGTTAGCCCGCCGACCAGCAGTTCTCCGCCCCACAGCGTTCCGTCGGACCCGAGGCCAATGCCATCGAACACTGCGGCAAGCACCGGTTCGGACCGTCCGTGCTCGGCCAGGCAGGCGGCCAGATGGGCGTGATGATGCTGCACCGTTCGAACCGGCAGATCCAGCGTGGCGGCATGCTTGGTCGACAGGTACTCGGGATGTAGATCCGTGATGACTATTTGGGGTCGGACCCCGATCAACCGACTCAGATCATCGATCGCTTCGCGGAATGACTCAAAGGCGTCCAAATGCTCCAGGTCGCCCAGATGCGGCGACAGATACGCCCGGTCCTCGACCATGAGGCAGACCGTGCTTTTCAATTCGGCACCGACGGCCAACAGCGGAACGGGGGTGGCGACGGGCAGGCGGATCGGCGATGGCGCGTACCCGCGGGCTCGCCGCAGCACCGTCATGCCGGTCGTGAAGCGACGCACGACGGAGTCATCGACCCGTCGCCAGATTGGGCGATCATGGCTGAGGTACGCGTCGGCGATGCCGCGTAGTCGACTGACGGCCTCACTGTCGTCAGTGGCCATCGGCTCGTCGGACCGGTTGCCACTCGTCAACACGATCGGATTCCCAACCGCCCTGATCAGTAGATGATGCAAGCCCGTCGGAGGCAGCAATACTCCGAGTTCGTCACGTCCGGGGGCGACCGACGGTGCGATGTCGGCCTCGGTGATGCGGGCCTCGGTGATGCGGGTGACCAGAACGATCGGGGCCTCGGGGCCCCTCAGCGCGGCGGCCTCGTCATCGTCGACCCGACACAGTTGGAGGGCTGCATCGATGTCGGCGACCAGCACGGCAAACGGTTTGTCCTCGCGATGCTTCCGGGCGCGTAAGCGACTCACGGCGGCCTCGTCACAGGCCAATGTGGCGAGGTGGAATCCGCCGATTCCCTTGATCGCCACGATGGCACCGGACATCAGCAGGTCGGCAACATCTCCGATCGGGTTCGAACTGGCTTGGTCTACTCCGTGCTTGTCCAGCAGTCGAAGCTGAGGCCCACAGCGCGGGCAACAGACCGGTTCGGCGTGGAACCGGCGGTTGGCGGGGTCCACATACTCGGCCTCGCAGTCGGGACACAAGGGGAACGACGCCATCGTCGTCGTCGCCCGGTCGTAGGGCAGGTCGCGCACGATCGAGTAGCGCGGACCACAGTCGGTGCAGTTTACGAATGGATGTCGAAAGCGACGATCGACGGGGTTGAGCAACTCGCCTTGGCACGCCTCGCACGTGGCGACGTCGGCGGGAATTTCGGCCTGGCCTTCGCCCGCCAGGCTTGCCAAGACGACGAATCCCGAGGGTGGGGACAGCAATGGTTCCTGAGCCTCGACGGTAACGGTGTCGACCCGGGCAAGTGGTGGTGCCTCGACGGTGAGCCCCTCCACAAACCGCCGGAGCCCCGGTGTCGATCCCTGCACCTCGATATGAACGCCACCAGCGTCGTTGCGGACCCAGCCCAGTAGCTGGTCAAGCTGAGCGAGGTGCCAGACGAACGGGCGGAACCCGACTCCCTGCACCACCCCGGTGACATGGATGGCGAACCGCTGCACGGACGCGGCGGGCACGGGCATCGCGCTCAGTGAACGCCAACCGCCAAGAGCAGGTCGGCAAGCCGGTCGACTTCGGCCCAGAGTAACGGCGCATCGACGCGCCGAACACCCCCGCCCCGTCGATCGGCGGCGGGCACGGCCGGGTCGGCGGGCAGGATGCTGACCAGCGGCACGTCATACTCGGTGCACAACGACTCGAAGACCGCCAGGTCGTCGTCGGTGGACTTGTTGGCGACGCCGATGCAACGGGCGATGCCCAACTCGGCGGCCAGGGTTTGGGTCCGTGACGCGGTCAGCACCGCTTTACGGCTGGCCTCCATCACCATCACCAACACGTCGGCATGGGCCAGCGTGCCGCCCGAGCGCGACAGGTGTTCGATGCCGGCCTCCATGTCGATGATCGTGATATCGGCGTGCTCGTCAAGCGCCTCGCCGAGCAGGCTGCGTACTGTCGCGTGCCCTCCGCAAGTGCACCCGGCGGCCGCCTCGTTGACGCGCAGGGCCGACAGCACCGTAACGCCGGCCGGGGTTGGACAACCGAACTTTTCGAACAGCTCGTCTACCGAGATGTCGCCACGCCGACCAACCACGATCGAGCGCGGCAGTACGGGTACCGCCTCGGTGGCGGACGCCGAGAGGCCGAGTGACAACCCCAGATTCGGGTTCGAATCAGTATCAACTGCGACGACTCTCAAGCCCCGATCGACGAACGCTCGAGCCAGCAATGCTGACACGGTTGTCTTGCCGACTCCACCCTTGCCAACGACTCCAATCTTCATCAAACAGACACTAGTGGAACCTGACATATAGCGGGACCACGAGTGCTACTGTGGTCGGTGAGAAACGTCCCCGGGAATGAGGTCCACTATGTGGCTTTGGTGGGTAGCGAATGTGCTTCTGGTCCTCGTTGTCGTGCCGCTGATCCTGTTGTTGGCCAACCGGGTGATCCGGCCCGCCGTCGAGATCAGCCGCTACGCCGATGACATTCTGGAACACGGTGTTGGCATCACCGCCAACCTCGATCCGATTCCCGCCCTGATCGACACTCGCGATCTGGTCGTCGTGGCCAAGGGGCACGCCGTTCGATACGTCGTGGCCCTCGGGCCTTTGGTCTAGGAGGCTGACGAACCATGCCCGCTGCTGCAATAGTTACCCTGGTGATCACTGCCGTGATCGTCCTTGCGTTGGCCTGGTACCTGATCCAGGTCATTCGCGTCTTGACCCATGTCAATGACCAACTTGGCAAAATTACCTTCGGGGTCCGGGCGATCGCCCACCGCACCGTTCCCGTCGCGTCACTTGTCGGCGAAATCGAAAGCGACCTGAATGCTGTCGCCGGTGCCCTCGAAGGATTGGTCGCCCGAGTATCCCAACCTGCAGAAATGGCGGCGTGATATGGCTCTGGAATTTGCCTGTGCCCGAGTGGGAGTATTGGACTGCGGTGCATCGGTCAGCGCCGAAACCAAGGAGGAACTGCTCGCCATCGTCGCCGAACATGCCCGTACGGAGCATGGTGTCGAACTGAACGCAACACTGATCGACTATGCGCTGACCGAGGTTCGTCAAGGGTGAGGGTCGCCTTCGTCGGTAAGGGCGGCGTCGGTAAGTCCACCCTCGCCGCCACGTTCTCGCGGGTGCTGGCCCGTCGTGGCAGGCAGGTCGTGGCGATCGACTGTGACTCAATGCCGGGCCTGTCCTACGGCCTTGGCCTACCTGTGTGCGATGTCGGCGTTCCCCTCGAAGCGGTGATCGACCAGCCGGACGGTCCGATTGACGGTCGATTCGGATTCATCGACGGGCTGGACGCCGTAGGGGCCGTTGAACGGTTTGCGCCGCGCGGTGCCGATGGCGTTCGGTTGTTGTCCTATGGCAAGTTGCGCGGGCACGCGCCGACCCAGTTTCGTTGCCAAGCCGCGTTTCGCCACATTGCGGGTGCGCTGCCGGTCGATCGTTTCGACCTCGTCGGTGACTTGCCCGCGGGCACCCGTCAAGCCTTTTTCGGATGGGCTCGGTTTGCCGAGACCGTGATCGTGGTGACCGACCCGTCGATGAAGGCAATCCATACCGCCCGACGACTGGCCCGACTGAGCGACGCGACGTGGGCACCACGACGATTGCTGGCGGTCGTCAATCGGGTGGTTGAGCCCGACGACGTGCGGCGAGTCGAGGAGCTCACAGGGCTG
>JANNNL010000009.1:0-6573 GCA_031398525.1 Actinomycetes bacterium
GACCACCTCATCCAGGCCAAGGCCGGAGCCGACATCGATCTGAAGTTCGCGCTCGACACCAACAGCGAGGTGTACGAGTTCCTGCGCACCGTCTCGGCCAAGTACGGCATCGGCTTCTGGGCTCCTGGTTCGGGAATCATCCACCAGGTGGTGTTGGAGCACTACGCATTCCCGGGCGGCATGATGATCGGCACCGATTCCCACACCCCCAACGCCGGCGGCCTGGGCATGGTCGCCATCGGCGTCGGTGGGGCCGATGCGGTCGACGTCATGACCGGCTTCCCGTTCAACGTGCGCTGGCCCAAGGTGATCGGCGTGCGCTTGACCGGCACCCTGTCAGGTTGGTCGAGCCCTAAGGATGTCATCCTCGAAGTTGCCCGCGTGCTCACCGTCGAGGGGGGCACCGGGGCCATCGTCGAGTACTTCGGGTCGGGGGCCGACACGATATCGGCCACTGGCAAGGCCACGATCTGCAACATGGGCGCCGAGATCGGCGCAACCTGCTCCGTATTCGGCTACGACGCCAACATGGCCGCCTACCTGAAGGCCACCGGCCGCGAGGCCATCGCCGACGCCGCGGACCAGGTCGCCGGCGATCTGCGGCCCGACGACGGCGCCCACTACGACCAGGTCATCGAGGTCAATCTCGACACGCTCAAGCCGTTGATCAACGGCCCTCACTCCCCCGACCGGGCGCACAAGGTCGGGGCCGACGGAGTCGGCGCGGCTGCTCTCGAGAACGGCTGGCCGACATCAATCTCCGCTGCGCTGATCGGTTCGTGCACCAACTCGTCGTACGAGGACATCACCCGCGCCGCCTCGGTCGCCCGGCAGGCCTCCGCCAACGGGTTGCGCGCCCAAGTGCCGCTGCTCATCTCACCGGGGTCCGAGCAGATCCGAGCGACGATCGAGCGTGACGGCCTGATGGCCGACCTCGAAGCGATCGGGGCCACCGTGCTGGCCAACGCCTGCGGGCCGTGCATCGGTCAGTGGGATCGCCCGGCCGACGTCACCGGTCAGCCCAACACGATCGTCAACTCGTTCAACCGCAACTTCCCCAAGCGCAACGACGGCTCGGCCAACACCCTCTCCTTCGTCACCAGCCCCGACACCGTCATCGCCCTGGCAATTGCCGGACGGCTCGATTTCGATCCGACCACCGACACACTGACCACACCGTCAGGAGCTTCGGTCAAGCTCGACGCCCCGGTCGGCGAGGTGCTCCCGGCCGATGGATACGACCCGGGTCAGGACACCTTCGTCGCTCCGCCGGCCGATGGATCGGGCATCTCGGTCGAGGTGTCGCCCACCTCCGATCGGTTGCAGCTGCTCGACCCGTTCCTGGCGTGGGACGGCAACGACTACATCGACCTGCCCGTGCTGATGAAGGCCCAGGGCAAGTGCACCACCGACCACATCTCGGCGGCCGGCAAGTGGCTCAAGTTCCGTGGCCATCTCGAGAACATTTCGGGCAACCTTTTCATCGGGGCGATCAACGCGTTCACCGGTGGCACCGGCGAGGGCAAAGACATCACCGATGGCGAGACCCGCCTCTACCCCGAGATCGCCAAGCGCTACATGGAACGCGGTATTGCCTGGTGCGCGATCGGTGACAAGAACTACGGCGAAGGCTCGTCGCGCGAGCATGCGGCGATGGAACCCCGGTTCCGTAATGGCCGGGTGATCTTCGCCCGTTCGTTCGCCCGCATCCACGAAACGAACCTGAAGAAGCAAGGCCTGGTGCCGCTGACCTTCGCCGACCCGGCCACGTACGACCTGATCGGTGAAGACGACCGGATCAGCGTGCTCAACCTGCCGCCGGTTCCCGATCAGCCGATGCGCTGCCAGATCCGCAAGCCCGATGGCACCGTCATCGATTTCGAGGCCATCCAAACCTTCAACGATGAGCAGGTCGAATGGTTCAAGGCCGGCTCGGCCCTGAACATCGTCCGCCGCAAGGTCGCCAACGGCGAGTGAATCTGACCGTCGCCAACCTCGGCTGAACGACGAGAGGGGCCCGCAGCTGATCCGCTGCGGGCCCCTCGTCGCGTCTGGCTCTCGGCTTCAGCCCACGGACCCGAAGGCTCAGCGCCGCAACCAGGTGTCGTCGTGGAATGAGCCCGGCCGACCGACGCCCCGACGCATCGCTTCGGCCAGCGCCTCCTCGCGCAGGAGCCTGAACGACTTCTCGTCGACGTTGACGGCGACCTCATCGAGGTCACGGAGTTCGTGAGCCCGCGTCTCGGCCCGATGCACCCGGACCTCGCGTTCGATGCCGAGGCGCTCCCGGGTCAGTTCCCGTTCGTGCGACAGCACCGTGCGCTCGGCGAGGAGCTGACCGATCCGGCGGGCCGGCTCGATCGTGGCCACATGGACGTCTTGGACGCTGACCCCAGCGAACAGCACGCGGTCATCGATGATGAAGCGCAGCTCGTCGCGGAGGTGCTCCCGCTTGAGCATGAGCTGGTCGAGGTCGTAGCGAGCGACCAATTCGCCAGCGGCGGCTTCACATATCGCAGGCAGCGCAGCCCGGAAGACCCCTTCGGCCGAAAGGAACTCCCCAACCGACCGAACCCTGAACCGGAGCTCGGCCGAGATGCGCACCCGCTGGTGATCGGCGGTGAACGCTTCGCAGCTGAACTCGGCTCGCTGAATGCCCGTCCTGACCACGAACCATGTATCGACCATCGGCAGTTTGACGTGCAAACCGGGGCTGAACGTCCGGTGGGGCCGTCCGAATCGAACGGCAATCACGCTGGTCCCCGCGTCGACCGTCTTCAAGCAAGAGACGACCGAAACAACGACGACCAGGAAGAGCGCTCCGAGCACCAATGACAACGTCTCCAGGGCAACCATTGCAATCCTCCTCTCCGTGAAAGACGCCCGTCGAGGAACGAGCGATACGTGCAGTGTTGTCACATCCGTCACGTAGTGCCAACGGATTATTCGAATTGTCACGATCAACGCGCGGTGTAACGGTTTCGTAACGAACGTGTCACCGCAGATCCGTGCCATCGCACAAACATCTCCTGACGTGCGCTTCTTTCGAGCCACGAAAAGGGGAAAACAAGAAATCCCCGGTGTCGAGCGGCGCCCGACACCGGGAATCAATCAGCGATCAACTCGATGTCACCCGGCGAACGGGACGACCTCGCCATTTGACCAATCCCGACCATCGACTGCCGGACCAGAGACCGTGGTGCGGTCGTCCCAGTCTGGTGTGATGCCATTGAGCGGCATCGCCATCAGGTCACCAGGCTGAGCAGACCCATCGCCCCAGGCGACGTAGAGCGTCGAATCGATGACAAACATCGACACCGCCCCGGTGAAGTCGGTGGCCCGGGCCACCCGCTGGTAGCCGCCGATGATGCCCGACTCCCGGTTGAAGCCGCTCCACCACAGCCCCGACTGCCCGGTACGGGTGAAGAAGATGCCTTTGCCGTCATACGCCAACGCTCCGACTTCCCCGAAGTAGATCGACTGGCCGCCCGCGGCATCGGCCCGAGTCGACAGGTCGATCGGGTTCACCCACGTCGTGCCATCCCACGAGTACTTGTAGAACTTGCCGTCGGTCGAACCGGCATACAGGGTGTTGCCGTTGACGAACGCCCCCCGGACCTGGGTCCAGTCCTCATTGGCGACGATGGTCGGCACGCCGACCGTGGTGCCGTCGAACGACGACGAGGTCACGTCGGTACCTGACGATGGCAACACTCGCAACGTTGTCGGCAGAGTCGGCAGTTGGGCCGGCGGAGGCGTCGAGCCGCCTGCCAGCGGGAAGGCCGCCAGCTTCGGGTGATATTCACCACCGACGTTTTTCGTGTCGTGGGCCATGATCAACTGGTCGTTGGTGACGAGGAAATCGATGACGCCCCAACCACGGTCACGGCCGGGGTTCCAGTTCATCGGCACGCCGGTCTCGGGATCGAGCGCTCCGATGCCCTTGCGGTTCACTGCGCCCGCCGAATCGAACGAGGTCCGGCCGTTGAGCCAACGGAAATGCCCACCGACATAGACGGCGGTCGAACTGATCGCCGTCGCCGTAAACGTGTCGTACGGAGTCGAGGTGAACCAGGTGGGCTGCGCCTGGCCGCGGGCCGACATTTCCCACCGAGCAGCATGATCGCCGAGCGAAGTCGGGGTGTAGCCGTTCCAGCCCGGAGGCCACCCGGCAACGATGATTGCGTATGTCCCGGTCTGATCGATCTCGACGTCGTTGACGTCGGTCTTCAGGCACGTGCAGAACGGGTACAGGTTCGTGTGCCAGTCGATCAGCGAGTCGGGCGAGGTTGACAGGTCGACCATCGCGGCCTGCACCCGAGGCTGACCATCAACGGTGCCGAAGTTGCCGACGATCATCATCCGCGAGCCATCGGCCGAGACATCAAGGTGGTACTCGGCCATATACAGCGAGCCCGAGGTTTGCCATGCCCCGAGCGGGAGGACCAGGTCGTTGTCGAGTGCTCCGGTCGTTGCATCGACGGCGCCGAGCCGGGCCCGCGTGACACCTTTGACCTTCGTGAAGCTTCCGATGACGTAGACCTTGCCGTTGGCGACATCGAGGTCGGTGACCCACCCCCCGCCGACCGTGCCCTTGAACGCCGCGATCGTCGCGCCGGTTGCCGGATCGAGCTTGACGAGTCCCGCTCGTGCCAGGCCATTGACGGTCGAGAACTGCCCGCCGACGTAGAGGCCACTGCCATCCGGTGCGGCGGCCAAGGTCATCACCGTCGCGCCGATGATGGGGTTGAAACCCGTGTCGACGATGCCGGTGGCCGCGTTGTAAGCAAACAGATAGTTGCGAGTCTGGATTGGGGCGCTGCCCTGCCAGTTCTTCAACTGGGTGAAGCTGCCCCCGACGTAGATCCGATTGCCAATCTTGGCCAGGGCCTCGCCCCGACCATTCAGAATGAACGGAGTGACGTTCACCGGGTCGGCACTGACAACTGACGGCTGAGTCGCGTTCTGATCGGCCCCGGCGACGGCCGGGGTCAGCATCCCCAGGCTGACAATGCCTAGTGTCAACCTCATCACTCTGCGCGAGCTCTTCACCGGTATCTCCCGTGTTTCTTGATCAGCCTCGCCAGATCCTTCCGGTGAGTTCCGTCTATTGGACGCTGTCAGCGGGCGAATGTCACGCAGAAGTGACATAAATATTGGAGCTAGGCCGAAATACCCACGCATGGTCGCATTCAGGATTCAATGAGTCACTCTTGGCGTGGCTCGCTCGGCGACGCGAGCGTCAGTCGCCGCTCGCCGTACTCGCCTCACCACATCGACCGAGGCGAAGCGATCCCGACTGCTGGTCGCGGCAGCCGGTAGTGAGGAGATCCCGGCGGAGCCCAACAATCTGCGAGACGAGCTCAGGGGTGAGCCCGGCGGCAACCTCGTCGGCAGCGGCCCGGTCGAGGTGAACACCGTCCTCACGCCGAGACCCACCAAGTTCGGCTTGCGCGACGGCGGCCGCGTAGTTGACCACACCAACCGGCTGCCATTGCGCATCCCACGCTGCGACCTGTGCGTTCCATGCGTCGAGGCGCCGTGGCGCGGCCATTTCGGACTCGGCGAACGAACCATCCGGAATCGGCGGGGCATCTGCGACGAGCACCACACCACCGAGGGGTGCCGTGAGATCGAGGAGGTGCGTCATCATCGCGTCGTGCGCGGCGACGAATTCCGCATCGCCGGCGACACGCCACTCGTCCGAACCCCGATATCGATGCTTCGATTGCTCGGCGAGGCTGGAGACGATGAGTACCGCATCGGGTTCGATCGCCTCGATTGTCTCGGGCCAGACCGCGGTCACGTTCGGGCATTCATCCATCGGCCACTCGGCGCCCTCCCACCACTGGAGTCGATCGACGTCGACGAGCGGGCAGTTCGCTCCGCCTCCCCAGACGACGTCGAGATCACCGGTGACCCGCGAAAGAGCGGCCGCCAGCACGTACGAGGTCGAGTCGCCGATCACCAGCAACTTCATCGGCGGCCCCTCCCCCACGGATGGCGATGCCGACGCGGATCGCGCTCCGGCCGCCCACCGAACCGGCCGCGGCTCGGCCATCCCAAGTGTGTCGCGCACCTCGGCCAACAGCCGAGGGGACTCCACCCGACGCACCGACGGATGGGCCAACACCAACTCATCAACGCCTACTGCAACCGAGTCGGCCAAACCCGACGTATCGACAATCAACATCTGTGCCGAATCATCAACCGCGGCCTCCGTCGCGACGCGGATGTCGCGGGTCAACCGCCTCGCCAACTGCAATCGCTCGTCGGGCGTGACATTGGCGAGCACGGCACGCTCGGCCGGGCCAAGTCCGATCACGGTGAGACGGGGCGCCACGGCCGCGATCATCCGCGGCATTGACGTGCGCGGTTCGGGACATCCCGGGGCCAGATCGTATGACGTCAGCGGACACCCGACCGGCAGCAGATCCCGCACGTCGATTTCCTCGATGGCCATCAGCCGAGCCCGGATACTGACGTCGGACCCGGCGAATCCGACGACGATCCTGGGAGCGGGGACCGACACGATGGTCGCAGCGGTCGTAGCGGTCGTCGCGGTCGTCATCG
>JANNNL010000046.1:0-6926 GCA_031398525.1 Actinomycetes bacterium
CAGTCCGTCGGTCGCCCGCAACCGACGACGATCAAGTCCGAGACGGGCCAGGGCGATGGCCGCCCTACCACGCCGCTCGCGTAACAGATGAAAGGTGGCTACGGGGCTCGCCACAGCAACCGGTTCCATAGTCGGCCATGCTGTCAGGTGTGAGCACCGCGGCTGGGACCATCGTCGCCATAGTGACCGGATACCTGCTCGGGTCACTGCCCATCGCCAACTATGTCGCTCGTCGATCCGGCATCGAGTTGCGCGCCGCGGGTGACCGCAACCCGGGTTACTGGAACGCGAAAGCCCTACTCGGCCGGCGCGCCGCGGTCCCCGTCTTTGTGGGTGACGTCCTCAAGGGTGCGGTCGCCGCAGGAATTGGACGGTTGCTTGGCGGGCCGTGGTGGGTGGGGTACGTCGCCGGTGGGTCGGCGATGGCGGGTCACGCCTGGCCGGTGTTCGCTCGCTTTCGAGGGGGCCGATCGATCTTGACGTTTGCCGGAGCCGTCTGTGTTCTCGCTCCAGTACCTGCCGCAATCTGCCTCGTCGGCTGCGTGGCGATCTCTGTGGTGACCAGGTCGTTTGCCTGGGGGGCCCGAGTCGCGACGTTCGCCTTTCCGCTGGTGCAGGCCGTCTTTGATGCCCGGGCCCGGGTTGCCGCAACGGGGGCGATGATGTCGTTGATCGGGCTGCGCTTCGCGATGGCCGGATGGCGGTCGCGGGAGTCAGCGAGGTCCGTAGGACCGGCCGCGCCAGCTCCGGGCGGGCCTGATCACCGACCACCCCAGCCGGGCGACCGCCGCGGGGTCGGCGAGAGGTGAGAGCCAGTAGGCGAGACCGCGCCCCTGGTACGCCGGGGCAGTGCCGGCCAGCGTGCCAAGCCGGCAGACGAGGAGGAGCGCGTCGAGCGGGTCGGCCCGGCGGGCGATCAGGCGAAGCAGCGGAGCGACCTGGGTGACCGCCAGGGTGGCGACGTGAGCTGCCTGACGCGCCGGAGCCTCGACACCGTCGAGAGCGATCGACCGTCCCCAACCCGTCCACGTCTCGGCGAGCGACTCATACATCCGCACGGTCAACAGGTCGGCCCCGTCAAGCAGGCTCACCCGCCAGCCGCACTGGCGTAGATGGCGGGCGAGTGCGACGTCTTCGACCGCATGATCGGCGACCGCTTGCAGACCACCGGCGCCCACCCACGCCTCGCGTGGGGCGGCCATGCACTGCCCGTTGGCCAGCTCGGTGGTGGGCCCGGGTGGGCCGTAGCGGTAGACGAGGGTGGTCAGCATGGCCGGGTGCAGCCAGCGGGCCCCGGTGGTGGGGCAGTCGAATCGCCCGGTCACGGTGGCAAAGTCGAGGCGGTCGGCGATCATCCGGGCGACCAGCGCGGCGGGTAGTCCCGGTTCGGGCCGGGCATCGGCATCGAGGGTAACCACCCAGTCGCCGCACGCCGAGCGGAGTCCCTGGTCGAGGGCCCAGGCCTTGCCGGCCCATCCCTCGGGCGGCGGTTCGCCCTCGATCACTCGGGCGCCGAGTCGGTGGGCCAACGCCGCGGTGTCATCGGTCGACTGATCATCGACGACGATGATCTCGGTCACCCCGGGGGCGTCGCGCAGGCCGGCCAGGCAGGGCTCCAATCGCAGTTGCTCATCGCGGGCCGGGATGATCACACTGATCCGCAGCGCCCGACCGGCGTCACCATCGGGTATCGAAGCAAGGGGAGGCTCGGGCGTGGCGGCCCGGGACAGCCGTCGCAGAACGGTGGCCGTTGATGCGATCCGTACCGCCAGCGTTGCGGCGCGCCACGCCGTCACCAGTCGTCCCCGGCGATTATCTCGGCGACGATGCGGGCGCTGATCATCACCAGCGGTAACCCTCCACCGGGATGGCTTGATCCGCCGGCGAGATACAAACCGCGGCACGACCCCCGATTGGCCGGGCGCAGAAACGCGGCGCGGCGACCGTCCGATGAGGTGCCGTAGATCGCTCCCCCCCGGCTGCGGAACTTCGACTCGATGTCGCCAGGGGTGATCACCTCGACGAACTCGAGACCGCCGGTGAGGTCGACGCCGTGGGCGGCGAGCCGGGCCAGCACAACGTCGGCGTACGACGCCGGTACCCGGTCGGGTCGTGGCGGGGTGTTGACCAGGATGAACCAGTTCTCGCATCCGTCGGGGGCCTGCGACGGGTCGGTGATCGACGACACGCACGCATAGATCGTTGGATCATCGGCCGGAATTCCGGCGGAGAGCTGGGCAAACTCCTGCTCGTAGCTCTCCGAGAACCAGACATTGTGATGGGCAATACCCGGCGTTTCGCCGCGAACCCCGGCCAGGATCGCCAGCCCGCTGGTCGACCGCGGTGCCCGGCGAACCTTGCGCAACGCCCGGCGGTCGGGCAGAAGGTCGCCGTAGAGATGGTCGGCATCGACGTTGGCGACGACGATGTCGGCGGGGTGGAATGAGCCGTCGGCCAACTCGACACCGCGCACCTGTGGGTCGGTCGTTCCCCGGTGGCACGGGCCCGCGCCACCTCGGGTGCGGCCTGGGTGCAGTGCAATCCGGGTGACGTCGGTGCCAGTGATCAGGTCCACCCCAACCCGGGTGGCGAGCCTCACGAGGGCGTCGCGCAGTTCGCCCAGACCGCCGCGCGGGTACCAACACCCGTAGCGGGCCTCGATCGCGGGGATGCAGGCCAGCGTCGCCGGAGCTCGGAACGGCGACGAACCCGAGTAGGTGGCGTATCGGCTGGCCCACTGCACCAGGCGGGGGTCGCCGAGTTGGCGTTGAGCGAATGCGTGGAGCGAGGTGAGGGGCCGAATGGTGGTCAGGTCGCGCGGTGAACGCATCCGCCGGACGAGCGAGAGCGGGCCCGTCATCGCGCCGCTCATTGGCCCGGCGAAGAACGTCCGCTCGCTGACGTCCCACATTGCGCCTCCGGTCGCGACGAAGCGCTCCAGCCGGTCGGCGTCGCCCGGCCCCGAAAAGATCGGCGAGGGTAGCCCGGTCCGCCCAGTCGCCGCGGGGACGTCCCACATGGTGCCGTCGGGCCAGCGGTAGCGGAACTGCGGGTCGAGCCCGATGAGGTCGACCTCGTCGGCCAGGCGACGGCCGGCGAGGGCGAACAACTCTTCGAACACCGCGGGCATCGTGACCAGCGAGGGTCCGGTGTCGAACGAGTAGCCATCGCGTTGGTGCACGCCGAGCTTGCCGCCGAGTTGGTCGTTGCGTTCAAAGACGGTCACCGGGTGGCCGGCGACGGCCAGGCGGATGGCCGCGGCCAGCCCGCCGACCCCGCCGCCGATCACTGCCACGGTGGCCCGAGGCCGTTGGGGCACTGTGGGCCTCATCGATGTTTCCAGCGATTGACCAGGGCGGTGATAGCGACCGGCAGCATCGCCGTGCCCCCGACGGCGGCGACGAGTGGATCGCGAAAGTACCGGGCAAATCCCACCGTTTCCATCACGCCGATGAAGGTGTACTCGCCGACCAGCCCGCCGTCGGCCTCGTCGAGTGGGGGCAGCGTTCGTTCCAACATGGCCATCACCCCGACCGAGACGAGGAGCCAGCCAATGAAGTTCGACAGGGGGATGCCCCGGTAGCGACCTCGCCGGTGCCAACGCCAATACCCCTCGCCGACCATCTGCGGGTCGAGAAACAGGTCCCAGGCGGTGAGGGCGAACGCCCCGAGCGCTATGCGTCGGCGGGGGGTTGAGGCGGCACCGAGAGCACCATGGGCCACTTCCCGGGCGGGGAGCGCCATCGCGAACCACGCGGCGGGCACGAGCAGCGGCACGCCACCGACGGTCGGGCGCAGTGCCCCGGTGTAGCGATAGCGACCGAACGGGAGCCCGGTTGTCGAGCCGACCCACTCGGCGGCGGCCGTCCCGACGCCGATGACTCCTGCGGCCTGAGCGACTTGGGTGGGTCGCCACCAGCGCAGCGCCTGACTGGCGGTCGTCGCCGCCAGGTTGGTGACAACCACGCTCGCCAAGTGCCGCCGCGCTCGGCCCTGCGGTCGGCATAGGGGGGTGGCGATCATCGAGAGCACCGTGATCACCGGCGGAGCATGACAGAGCCCGCGGGTCAGCCAGTCGCGCCGAATCATCGCAACAGGCGGGCGACCATCGCCGCTTTGCGCCAGGTTGGCACCCGCACGCGGCGAGCAAAGACGTCGTAGTTCTGGGCTTCGATGCCGTCGAGAATACGGCCGTAGAGCACTCGGGCGGCCGAGATGCAGCGGGCCGAGGCGGCGGGCAGCATGCCGACCCCCATGTCGGCCGAGGCATACAGTTCCCGGCAGCGAGCGATCTCGAACTGCATCAGCGAAACAAAGTCCGGGGTGCATTTGCGGGTGGTCAGGTCGACGTTGAACTGGGCGAGGTCTGCTTGGGGGATGTATTGGCGGCCGCGGTCGAGGTCTTCGGCGATATCGCGCAGGAAGTTGGTCAACTGGAACGCCGTGCCCAGGTCGCGGGCGTGACCGAGCGCCTCGGGTCGCAGCGGTTCAAGGATCGGCAGCATCATCTCGCCGATCACGGCGGCCGAGCCGTCGGTATAGACCAGCAGGTCGTCCCATGTCTCGTAGCGGTCGATCGTCAGATCCATGGTCATCGATCGCAGGAAGCGCCGGAAACAGTCGATGTCGATGTCGAAGGCCCGCACCGTGTGGACAACGGCCTTGAGCACGGCGTCGTCAGATCGACCGCGACCGACGTCGGCGAAGAACCGCTCTCCAAAACTTTTGAGGGCGTCGGCACGCTCGGCGACGGGGGCGGGGCCGAGATCATCGACAATGTCGTCGGCATAGCGACAGAACGCGTAGAGCGCGTGAACGTGGTGTCGTTTCACGTTCGGCAGGACTTTGGTCGACCAGTAGTAGGTCGTTCCATACCGCTTGTTGAGTTCGCGACATCGCGAATAGCTGTCCTCAAGGGTGGTCACCACCGGACCGACGCTAGTTCGAACTCACGAAACGGCACCGAGCGAGCCGCGACTTGATCTGAAATCGACACTGAGTAGTCTATTGCACACTTCAGGTGAGTTTTCGCTCATGGAGTGGACGGGCGTCGTGCGGTATCGAGTTCCATCGATCTTGGGAATTTTGGTGGCAGGGGCTTGCGGCGCGCTTCAGGCGATGCCGGCCGGCTCCGGGCCGGCCCCAACCGTATGGCCGTCGACCGACCGGATCTCCACCCCGGTTCTGGCGACATCGAAGGTCTATCAACCCGACCTGACTGATGAGGAGGCCGCGAGGGCCGTGGCAATCGCCCGATCGGCGGCGACATCGGCGGCTACATCAGCGACAGTGTCGTCAACCACATCGGCACAGTCAACCACATCGGCACAGTCGATCGCCCAGGCGATTCTCGCCTATCCACCGGGGGAGGATGATCCGTTCTTTGTCGACCGCATCGTCTATGTCACCTTTCACGCCAGCGACCTCGCCGACCCGTCGGCGGGCGTATGGGTCGACCTGACGACTGGCGACGTGGTTGGTGAGTGGACGGACTCGACCGAACCACCGCACCCCACTACCGGTCATGCATCGGTGGGTGGTCGAACGATTGGCTTGCTCGGCCAACCGGGCCCGCGGGTGCAATGGGGCGGTTGGTCGATGACAACCGAGGTGTCGGCCAACGAAGAAGGTCTGGCATTGCGCGACCTTCGTTTTGGGGGTCATCTCGTGGCAACGAAGCTCTCGATGCCCGTGATGACGGTTGTCTATGAGGGTGGCCTGTGTGGTCCGTTCGCCGACCGCATTGGTCGCCCGCTGCTCGACATCGACTGGGCCGACGGTCAGTCGATGGTCTATCGCGAACTGACCATCGACGGCGTGAAGTGGCGGGAGTTGGGCGTCCGGAACCAGATTGGCGACTACGACCTCTACCAGTCGTACTTGTTCTCCCCGACCGGCGTGCTTGAGGCGCGATTGTCCGGAAGTGGCCTGCAATGCCTGGCGAACCACGAGCACTTCCCCATCTTCTACCTGCACTCAGACATCGACGGTGGCCAGAACGACCGGATCGCGCCGCTGGGTGGAACAGTCGCCACCGGCGAACTCGATGCCGCAGTGGGCGCCGGTTGGCAGGTCGTCGATCCGACGACACGCACCCGGCTGGAGTTGGGTCCGGCGCGCATCGTGGTCCCGGGACCTTCCTCGGGTGGGGACCCGGTAGTGGACGGGCAACGGCTCGGGTTGCGGCGATACCGACCCACGGAGGACGCTGGCTGGCGTTGGGGCGCCCGGACGTCGTTCTTTCCGTACGGCGATGCCGAGCCGCTCAGTGGCGGCGTGGCCATCTGGTATCAGGCGCGCATGGGTCACCAGGCCACTGAGGGTGCGACGCATTGGCATACCACTGGATTGCGACTCACGGTGACGGCCGAAGGGGCAGCAGCTCCAGAGATGGTCACTGAGCTCAATGACGCAGCGGCGGCCACCCATTCCACAACGAATGGCGCTCTTCGTGGCTAATCGTGCGCAGAGGGTTGCACTTGCCACGCAACGGCGCGAAGATTGTTCGCGTAGAGCGGCTAGTCAAACGCGAAGAGGGTGGGACTGATGAATTCGAGGAGTGTGGTTGGAGCCGTCTTCGTGATGGCATTGGTCGGGTTGCCAACGGCACCCGGCCCCAGTGCAGCGGCTGGGCTCACGCCAACGTGCCGCGTTCTCGCGTCGGGGCGCAACAACAATGGCCAACTCGGTGACGGCACGACCCTTGATCGCACCGCGCCCGTTCCGTTCCTGTTGCCGACGAGTGAAAGCGCCCGCAGCGTCGAGATCGCCTCGGGCGGTACGGCCCCCGGAGTGAACGTGCTCACCTACTCGGGCAAGGTGTATTCCGCCGGATTGAACAATCACGGCCAGCTTGGCGATGGTACGACCGGCGATCGCTCGACCCCGGTCAGCTTCGTGTTGCCACCCGGCGAACGGGCCGCCGC
>JANNNL010000167.1:0-1822 GCA_031398525.1 Actinomycetes bacterium
AAGGAAGTGGGCACGCTGGAAGTGGGCAAAAGCGCCGACATCATCGCAGTGGACGGCGATCCACTGACCGATGTGAAGGTGCTGAAGCGCATGGCCTTCGTCATGGCGCGGGCTTCGTTCGGGATGTCCTTCCATATCCACTACTTCCAGACTACACAAGTAGATGATCTGTCGATATCATCTACTTATTTGACCCCCTGATGAGAGGATCCCTACGCATTCCGCAACCACTGGCTCGGCGAATTGCCCCTCGACGCTCAGGCTATGGTGGACGGTCCACGCGACCGTCGATCAACGGCCGTCGAAAGGAGCCTGCCATGGAAGTCACCTCATATGCACCGGGAACCCCGAGCTGGGTCGATCTCGGCACGCCCGATGCGGCCGGTAGTGCTGCGTTCTACTCCGGGCTGTTCGGCTGGGAGATCACCGAGGGACCGCCCGAGGACGGCGGCTACCGGATGTGCATGCTCAACGGCCACGCCGTTGCCGGTATGGGCCCGCAGATGAACGCCGACATGCCGCCCTATTGGACCACCTACGTCACCGTCACCGATGCCGACGAGACCACCGCGGCCGCCGAGGCGAACGGCGGTCAGGTGCTGGTGCCGCCGATGGACGTGATGGACGTCGGCCGGATGGCGATCTACATGGACCCGACCGGCGCGGCGATCAGCGCCTGGCAGGCCCGTTCCCACATCGGGGCTGGGCTGGTCAATGAGCCAGGCACGCTGTGCTGGAACGAGCTCGCCACCCGCGACACCGACGCCGCCGAAGCGTTCTACACCTCCGTGTTCGGATGGGGCACCGACGTCACCGATATGGGCGACTTCTCGTACACCTCGTTCACCGTCAACGGCAATATGGTCGCCGGCATGATGCCGATGGGCGACATGTACCCGCCGGAGGTTCCGAGCCACTGGGCCGTGTACTTCGCCGTGGCGGACTGCGACGCGTCGGCCGCCCAGGTCACCGAACTCGGGGGTGAGGTGCGGTCACCGCCGACCGACATTCCCGGTGTCGGGCGTTTCGCGGTGTGCCAAGACCCCCAGGGTGCGATGTTCGCCCTGATGACCATGGCCCCGTCGGAGTCCTGAGTCGTCGATCGCTCCGTCGGGTGAGCGGGGGGCAACCCCTGCTCACTACAGTCCGATCATGACGACCGCTACTCCTGATCCGGCCGACGCCACCGAGCCTGCCGGCGACGCAAACCCGTACCGAGTCGCCTTCGACCGGGCCGGGACCCGCACGCCGAACCACCCGACGCGGCCCGAGATCCAACTGCTCGAGCCCGACTTCTATGCCAACTTCCACGAGTTGTCGGCCTGGATGCGCGCCAACGCCCCGCTCTATTGGGATGACACGATCGGCATGTGGGGCGCGTCGACCCACGCCGATGTCAACATGATGAGCCGCGACTGGCACACGTTCTGCTCGGGGAAAGGCTCGCGTCCCGAGAGTTCCGTTCCGTCGATGATCAACGCCGACCCGCCCGAACACACCCGGCGGCGGCGGATGGTCAGCCACGGCTTCACGCTGCGTCGCGTCGCCGATCACGAGCCCTACCTGCGCCGCAAAGTCAACGACTTGATCGATTCAGTGATCGATCGCGGGTCATGTGATCTGGTCGCCGACATCGCCACGCCCCTGCCGATGTACATGATCGGTGAGCTGATGGGCCTGCCCGAAGACGACCACGAGATGCTGCTCCATTGGTCCGACCTGTTCGCCACCGGCGGGAACGACATTCGCGCCGAGGTAGAAGAGGCAGTGCGCGGCTATTGGGAGTACACGCTGGGAAAGATCGCCGAGCGCCGCGGTGGTG
>JANNNL010000236.1:0-5014 GCA_031398525.1 Actinomycetes bacterium
CGCGATGGCGACAGACGTTCTGAAACGCCCGCAGGCCGCCGTCGCTGCCCCGCACAATGATGACCGACAGCCGTCCGACGCGATACTCGAACACGTCGCCGGCGCGGGCTACATGATCGGCGGAGCACGCCACCTGCCACACACTCGGCCACAATCGCTCGTGCTCCAACTCGGCGAACGCCGGCGAGATGTATCTGCTCGCAGGCACCGTGACCGGCAACCGACGGGCCGTCCCGGTTGAAATGGTCGTGCCGACCGGAGCCTCGTCGGTGTGCTCCGTTGCGATCACATCGGTCATCTCCACCCCCCTACTGGACAGGTGCAGATCCTCGCATAAGCCTGGCTGGAGGTTCAGACCGAGGTGGTTTGCTGCTGGGGCCAGTCAGCGAGCCGCCGGGGGCGGTGGATACGGTGGGGCGACCGGAGTCGGAGTCGGACGGGCAGACTCCCGGGCGATCTCTTCGGCCTTGACAACCAACAGATCGGCGTGCCGCTTGATCTGGGCGGCCTCCTCAAGCGCGGTCGTTGCCCGCCCGTTGGCGATGTCTCGCTCATGGAAGCCTCGTCGCGTTCCGCTCGCAGCCGATCGACGATCTTGGTTGCCCATTCCTTGTTGTGCGCGATCTCACCGAGCGCCGGTCGCGCTCCTCTTCGGCGGCACCGATCTTGATTTCGTAGTCGGCCATCTGGCGGGCGAGGGCGATATCGACGCGACCGTGGTTCGCCTGGTGAGCGCTCGCCAAGTCGTCGGCCGCGGCCCGGAGCTTCACCGCGTACTCCGCCTTCAGATCGGCAAGCGCGAGTTGAAGTTCGCTGCGGTGCCGCTGGTCAGCAGCCGTGATCCGTTCCTGCATCGCGGCGATTCGTCCGCCATGAGCTTGCAGGAGCGCCGTGGTCGCAAGGTCTCGCTCCTTGTCCCGAAACTCGACCTCCTGGTCATGGAAATGGAGGATCGACAGCACCACAAGGGACCCGCCCAGCAGCGCCAGCGCCGCAATGATCGCCCGATTCCGGTTGGCCAACAACGTCACCAAGGCCGTGCCGACGACAATCACCGCCACCGCCGGCATCAGATTCCAAGGTCGTCGACGCCCGGGCACCGCCGGTTGCCTGGCTGTCCGGCGCTACTCCACCCCGTCAAGATAGGCCAGGTGGACTAGCCAGCCACGTAACCGGCCCGCCCATCGCCTCAACCATCAGGCGGCGACCGGCAGATCCCCGGGCGCGGGAGGTGCGGTGAGACGTGTCCCGTCGGGTCGGTAGACCTGCCAGCGGCCGTGCGCGTCGCGCCGGGTGATGAAGCCGCGGTTCTTGACTCGGTTGTGGCGCCCGCAGGCCGGGGCACCGTTGTCGGGCGCGGTGAATCCGTCGGCTGACCAGGGCGTGAGATGGTCGGCTTCGCATTGCGCCGCGACTCGGTCGCACCCGGGCCAGAGGCATCGGGTGGCCTGGAGCATGACGGCTTCCCGGGCCGAGCCGGTGAACAATCGCCGCCGCCGACCCAGATCGATGACCGTTCCCGCCGAGTCGTACACGACCCGGCGGACATGCCCAATCAGGCTCGCTGTCAACACGTCGTCGGGATGCAACAAGGCGCCATTGGCGGTCTCACATCGCCGGGTGAACGGATCGGCGACGGTTGCCGCGTCCGCCGCAGCGTTGCCAGCCGAGCCGGTCATCAACGAGGCAAGGTGAGCTTCGAATGTCGCTTGGTCGACCACGATGTTGACTGTCGGCTCCGGTGCTCGTGCGTCGAGCGGAGCACTTGCTGCGGCGCGGAAGATAGCGGCAAGTGCGTCGAAGCGGCGTTGGGCATCGGTTCGGGCCATCTGCGCGGCGCTGGCCGTCGGGCCGTGTTGCTTGACCGCCTCGTCCCAGTCGGCGAGGGCCTCGGCGGTGCGGAACCGTTCGAAGATCTCGATCATCTCGGCTGCGGCCGCTGCAGTGCCACCCTCGGCTCGAAGGTGCAGCCCGTTCTCGGACTCGTGCGCCGATGCGTCGCGGATCTCGTGGTTGTGGGCCCGGTCTTTGTAGGCACCGTCAGGGTCGGCGAGGAGTTTCCAACGCTGCACGCAGAGCTTGAAGTCGGCGAAGGGGAGTGAGACGGCGTGTTCGAGCAGCGTTGGCGCGATCTCGGCGAGTTGATCACCGCACCGGGGATTGCGCCGCGCTTTGGCAAGTTCAGATACCTGCGCGATGCCGATGTCTCCATCGTAGAGCAGTTCACCGGAGGCTGGAATCTCATGAATCAGCTGACCAATTCGGACCAGATGCGACGCTTCGATGTTGGAACAATTGGACAATGACTTCATCCATCCACGGATCGAAGCATGTGCATCTATACGATGTATGCCGCGTCCGGCAGCGAAGTGCACCAACGCCGCCAGCCGAGCCTCCGCAGAGCGTCGTTCCCGTTCAAGTGCTTGAAATGCAGCCGCCAAGCCCCGATGATCGAGATCGTTCAGCTCATCAACAAACTCTGCGAACATATGATCGATTCTACTTCTGGACAAGATTGGACGCAACCGATCGTACTCTATTTAATTGAATTCTGTGCGTACGTCAGTATTGTGTGCTGGAAAAAACCATCTTGCCATGCAGAACAAATCAGTTCGGAGCCTGACTACTCATTGTCGTGCGCAGCGAGCGCGAGCAACAGTGGGGCAACAACGTCACCGAGTTCGGCCGATCGGCTCCACAAGGCTCGGGCATCGTCCCCCCGTCCCAGCCGACGCGCCGCACGGCCCACGAAGTTCATCGCGTCGGTATCGGCCTCGTCGACCGCGGCGCGCGCCTCGCCCAGCCCGTCCGAATCGATCAGTAGCAAGGCTTGATAGCCCGCCGACAGCTCAGCCCCGGCGAGGGACGCGGAGTCGAGTAGTTCTCCCGCCCGCACCCGATCGCCCTCGAACTCCGCAATAGTCGCGAGGTTGATGAGCGCGTCGATCTGAGTCGGCTGGCGCTCAATGGCAAGCTCCCAGCTGCGAGGGGCTTCGAGCTGCCCGAGCACCGCCTGGCGATGGCCTCGGCTAGCGAACGCATTGGCGACTCGTTCGCGGATGGCGGGGGTGGGGTCGTCGGTGTAGGTGGTGATGACCTGGCTGAATGCGGCAAGCGCGATGTCTCGACGGTCACGAACGAAGGCGCTTACACCGACGGCATTGGCCTCGGCGGGTGTGGCTCGGGCCAGCGCAGCGTTCCACGCCTCGTCGCTGACGGCGCGAGCGGGGCCGTCCTGTCCATCGTCGGCGGCGACCAGGTATGCGAATGCCTCGTAGGAGCGGGCGTCCCTGATGAGCACGGTCGTCAACGGTGCGATTCGTCCAGCCTCGGTGTTCAGCTTGCGGGCGGCGGCGACGGCGTCGTCGATTACCGCGATCGGCACATCGAGCTCAGGATGGTCCGTTCGTAGCGCAGCGAGAGTGATTTCGATCAGGTCGACCTCGGGAAGCGGACGAGTCATCCCGCAGCGCATCCAGTCGATGACGGACCGAATCACGACATGGATGGCGGGGATCTCATCGAACTGTGACTGTCGGTAGCGACGCAGCAGAGCTGGTCCACCGGTCAACTGTTCGCCGAGGCCATACCGCGACAGATCCGCTGCTGGATAGGCGATGCGGGCGTTCCCCTGCTCGACCGCGTCGGCTGTTGTCGAATGCATCTCGATCATCAGAGGCCGCGCGAGGTCGAGGACGGCGGCTGCGCCGCGCCCGATCTCTGCGGCGGTTGTATCGATCCGGTGCAATTCCTCGACGCGGATCGTGCCAATCGCCACGGTTGACTCGCGGTGCAAGAGCGCCGTCAACAAGCCCGTCGTGAGGGTCTCGCCCGACGTCAGGTAGTCGCCCAAGTCATCGAGCCACACCACCAGCCGTTCGCCGCTCGTGGCGAGGAGTGAGCGGTCGACGAGCTTGCGCAGCGACATTGCATCGGTCGGTGCAACGCGTCGGGCGTCGCCCCAAGTCGCGGCCATGGCCTCGAACGCTGTCCGAGTCTTGCCAACCTTCGACGGACCAACGAGCACCACGAGTCGCCCGGGCTGCAACGAGGCTCGCAGCTTCGTATCGACATCATTGGCGGTCCGCGCCACATACGGGTCGCTCGTGCCGTGATTGAAGGCATCGCCGTAATTCGTCGGCGTGGATCCGAGGCGATACGGATCCAACGTCGAGACCAATGGAAGCTCGCCGTCGATCCCAATCGCTTGTACCAGGCCGGCAAGCGGAGAAGTTGAACCGACCGGAGGTGACGATGCGACCTCGGGGATTCGCTCGATGCCGGCCAGTGTCAGCACCGCAACGAGTGGGGTCAGATCGCTGGAGAGCTGGTCGATTCGAACCGATACGGCGTTCCGTCGGGAAACGGAGCGCCAGGTTCAAGGCCGCTGACATCTTGAAACACGGCGTCCTTGCCGTACCAGTGCTCGAGCGTCAGCCGAACTGCGGTGGCCGCGCCGCGCTCGTCGGAGCGTCGGTACGAGATGAATACACGGTCTCGCACGCCAGCCTCCTCCACGGTGCCGCAGCACCGTACCACACGGCCCGACCACGCCGGGTGGCGGGTCTAGAAGTCGGTGGCGACGCCGCCTTCGGCGACTCGGCGGGCGACGAAGGCGTCGAGTTCTTCGCGGGTGGCGGGGTCCATCGGGGGAGCTTCGTAGGAGTCGAGGAACCGGGTGACCAGGGACTTTGTCTTGTCGACGGCGGTGGGGCTGCCGGCTTCCTCCCAGGCTTCGTAGTTGCGCCAGTCCGAGATCAGCGGGCGGTAGAACGCGTCGCGGAAGCGGGCTTGGGTGTGGGCGGTTCCGAAGAAGTGGCCGCCGGGGCCGACGGTCTCGATGGTGTCGATGGCCAGCGTGTCCTCGTCGACGGTGACCGGTTCCATCATTCGGGCGACCATCTGCAGAAGGTCGGCGTCGAGGATCATCTTTTCGAGGCTGGCGTGCAGGCCGCCTTCCATCCACCCGGCGCCGTGCATCTTGAAGTTGACGCCGCCCATGATGCAGCCCCAC
>JANNNL010000339.1:0-2906 GCA_031398525.1 Actinomycetes bacterium
TGTGCTGCGTTCCACGGCCGACCAGAGGCTCGGATGGGCGTCTGACTCGGCGGTTCCGCGGGTGATTAGCACTCGAACATTGAGAGTGCCAATGTTAGCGGGGACCCTCGTGGGATGCCGCACTCGTTCGAAGTGTGGCACCCCCGGAGGCTGTCGTGGGGCAACCGCTGGCCGCGCGACCCATTTCCCTGACTGAAGTGTGATTCAGGTGCACCCTGCATAGCCTCCGGTTGATGCGCGCTCGAATTGCCGTCATCCCTGCCGCCGGAATGGGGACTCGTTTCCTTCCTCTGACCAAGGTCGCTCCCAAGGAAATGCTGCCGATGGGGGAGGTCCCGGCGCTCCAAATGGTCATCGAAGAGGCCGTCGGCGCGGGAATCGAGACGATCGTGATCGTCAACCATCCGTCGAAGACCCCGGTCGAGCAGTACTTCGCTCCGGCTCCCGCTCTGCTCATCGAGTTGGAGCGCGCCGGGAAGACCGAGTTGGCCGAACGCCTGCACCGCCTCGACAGCTTCGACGTGCGGTTCGTCCATCAGGAACGTCCGCTCGGGCTCGGTCACGCCGTCGGCATGGCCCGCGATGTGGTTGGCGACCAGCCGTTCGCCGTGCTGCTCCCCGACGAGATCATGGGCAACTCTGGGATGCTCAGCGCGATGCTCGATGGGGCTGCGCAGTCGGGTGGATCGGTGATTGCGGTCAAGGAAGTACCCCATGAGCAGGTCAGTTCCTATGGGGTGGTGGCCCCGTCGGGTCCGCTCGAGGGCATGATGTTGCCGATCGGCAACCTCGTCGAGAAGCCTCCGGTCGACCAGGCTCCCAGTGACTACATCATCATCGGGCGCTACGTCTGTACGGCCGAGGTGATGACCGAGATCGGCCAGCTCACGCCCGGCGCGGGCGGCGAGTTGCAGTTGACCGACGCGCTCAAGGCCGTGTGCGGCTATCAGCCGTTCCATGCTCTCGTCGGCGATCTGCTGCCCGGCGGCCTGGCCCGCTACGACACCGGCAACCCGGCCGGCTGGCTCGAAGCGGTCATCGAGGTTTCCCTCGCCAATCCCCGCCTCGGCCCGGCGCTGCGCGAGTTGATCGCCCGCATCGCCGCTCGCGAAGGCCTCTAAGGCGCTACTCGCTCTGCTGTCGGCTCAGTCCAGGCACATCGATCAGCAGAAAGTCATCGTCGATATCGGCAACGGCATCGATCGATGGACCGGCGGCGGTTGACCTGACGATCGCCCATGACGTCGCTCCGGCGCGGACATAGGAGTGGTCGTGGGCGACCACGCCGAGCGTTTCGACGTCGATGAGCCCGAGCTTGGTCGTGAACGCTTCGTCGTCGGCGGCCCAGACGCCGAGTCGGCGGATGGGCAGCGACAGCAACAACATCGCGTGGGTCGGCCCGACCGCCAAGCAGCCGTCCAAGTCGGGCCGGGCGGCACCGTTGACCTCGCCCCACGTGCCGCGGCCGTCGTGGGCGAGCCACAGGTCGGGTTCGTCGAGGTCGCGGAATAACATGAATTGGCGGACCTCGCCATCGCTGCCGAGTCGCATCACGTAGTCGACATCGGCATGGGGGAGCCGGCCTTCGATGGTCCAGCCCTCGTTCTCCCAACGGAACGTGACGAACTCGTCGTGTTCGGTGTCCCACGCCTGCCACCACCGCACGATGGTGACGCTGGAGCCGAGGGTGGTCGGGTCGGGTTCGCTCACCCGATCGACGATACGCGTGGCTACCGTGGTTGACGATGATCTCGATCGAAGAAGCTCGTGCCCAGGTCCTTGCGGCGGTTCGGCCGCTCCCGGCGACGACCATTGAGCTGTCGTTGGCGCTCGGCCGGGTGCTGGCCAGTGACGTTGACGCCGCCGAAGACGTGCCGCCGTTCGCCAACTCCGCCGTCGACGGCTACGCGGTGCGGGCGGTCGACGTTGCCGTGACGCCAGTTGAACTCGACGTTGTCGGGGAGCTTGCGGCCGGTGCCGCACCGACCGTCGGCATTGCGGCCGGGCAGGCGATCCGGATCATGACCGGGGCACCCATCCCCGATGGGGCTGATGCGATCGTGATGGTCGAAGAGACCGAACGGCTCGACGACGGCACCCGGGTGCGGATCGGTCGGACGGTGTCGTCGGGTGACGCGGTACGTACTGCGGGCGACGACATTTTCGCCGGTGACGTGGTGTTTCGCGCTGGATTCGTGGTTGGAGTTCCCGCGCTGGGGGTATTGGCGAGCGTGAATCGCCGCTCGATCGATGTTGTTCGTCCGCCGCGGGTGGCTGTGCTGTCGACCGGGGATGAGCTGGTCAGCGACGGTGGACCGTTGCGGATCGGCCAGATTCGCGAGAGCAACAAAACAATGCTGATCGGGGCCGTCGAGCAGGCCGGGTTCGAGGTCGTCGACTACGGGGTCGTCGTCGACGACGAGGCCGTACTCGAGGGTGTGCTCCGCCGGGCGGCGGGCGAATGCGACGCGATCGTCACCAGCGGCGGGGTCAGCATGGGTGACTACGACGTGGTCAAAGCCGTGTTGTCACGGATCGCCGAGATGAACTGGATGCAGATCGCGATCAAGCCGGCCAAGCCGTTCGCTTTCGGACTGCTCGACGGCACCCCGGTCTTCGGGCTGCCCGGCAACCCGGTCTCGGCGTTCGTCAGCTTCGAACTGCTGGCCCGTCCGGCGTTGCGCAAGATGGCCGGCCACGCCCATGCTGAGCTCGATCGGCCGATGGTGTTGGCTGTCGCCGATGAGCCGTTGCGCCGTCGCCCCGATGGCAAGGTCCACTACCAGCGGGTCCATGGCAGCTTCGGCGCCGACGGCCGCTGGCACGTGCGCTCGACCGGGGCACAGGGCAGCCACCAGTTGGCATCGACCGCGGCCGCCAACGGCCTCGCTGCGGTGCCTGACGGC
>JANNNL010000319.1:0-16776 GCA_031398525.1 Actinomycetes bacterium
CACCGGCCCCGCGAAGGTGTTCGCTGCCAAGACCGACGCGTTGGCCCCGTACTACAACCGGGTCGCCCAGTTGAAGGCCAATGGCGAGTGGGATTCGACCACTCAAGTTGAGATGAGCCCTGATCTACCGGCGATCGCCAACGATGCCGACACCCTGTTCAGCACGACTGGCTACAACTACACCACGCTCAACAACCTGTCGTCCTTCGAGGCACGCGGCACGAGCATCAGTCTGCCGACGAACCTGACAACGACCCCGGTTGAGACGCCATTGACCGGCCCCGGCACCGCCTGGGGAAGCGACGGCGAAGGCGACCAGGGCTTGCTGTTCGACGCCGACCCGATCATCTGGGGCTCGGCCGTCGATCCGACGACCGGCGACCTGTGGGCCTACGAGAACACCGGCGTCTACCAGGGCCGGCTGTACCGCTCGGGCGACGGGGGCTCAACCTGGCACGGTCCGTTCTACTTCAACGGCGGATTCACGCAAGAGACGATGTTCGTCAACGACATCGCTTTCACCTCCGACGGGCGGATGCTGTTCATCGGGGCCACCGACACGGCCTACGACGGCTGGCGGATGCGGACCTATCTCATCGACGTGATGCCCGGTGACCTGGGCGCACCGACCGGCACGCTGCTCGATCCGGTCAAGCTCGAACTCGTCGAAGACAGCACGGCCTACGTTGGTCATCGCGACATCGACTACTACCCCTCTGGCATCGCCGTGCGTGATGACGACACCATCTGGGTCTCGTTCAGCGACGGTGGCTACCACGCCCTGAACTGGGGCAGCCTGCTCGTCGAGTACAACCGGGTCGGCACCGGCGCAGCCGTGAAGTACGAGGCCGACATCATCTGGCCCGTCCAGCCGGTGGCAGCCAATCCGACCCCCGGACCGTACGCCGATCCGAACCCGACCGCCGACTTCGCTCCGTTCTACGAGAACGGGATCATGGACCTGTCCAGTTGCCGCGGCTTCGTCATCGACGAGCGCGATGTGCAGCCGGTGTGCGCCAACGTCTGGTACAGCCGACTCGACTACGCCACCGCCGCAGGCGGGACCGACCTCGACGTTGGTATCGGCCCGCTGAACACCGCGAACGCTTCGAATATGTTCGACGACCAGGAGATCCGCGACCGGTTCTTCTACGACAACAACGCCACGGTGCTCGACGCCACCGACGACACCTACTCGGGCTACTACTACGCCTACGGTTTGGCCGTTGGCAACGCCGACAACTCGTATGGTCCGCTCGAGGGCAACCAGGCGGGCGTCGATTCGGTGTGGGCCGTGCCGTTGCTCGACGTCGCCGCGCCAATCAAGCAGTTCCCCCAGGGCGCTGCGGTGTCCGACGAACTGCAGACCGGCGAGGGCCCGGGCATGCTCGTCACCGGCGCGGCGACGAACCCCAAGGACAACACGTTGTGGGCCGGCTACGTCGACCTCGGTGGGTTGTACATCCGCCGCCGCGAGCCGAGCGACCCGAGCGATCTCGACAGCTCCGACCAGTGGACGCCGAGCCTCGTCAGCCCCGTCGCCCACGTCGGCGTGCTGTCGGCTGGCTGGGAAACCGGTCAGCTGCTGGTGCGCGACTTCGTCTTCACTCGCGATGGTGACCTGCTGGTGATGGGCTACAAGCTCAATGGCACCTTGACGGCCGCCGATCTGACCATCTACCTGGTCCATCAGGCCGATGTCCTGACGCCGACCTCGCCGTACCTTGCCCCGGTGACGCCGGTCGCTCATACGACCATGCCGATCAAGAAGGCCAATGGGGCCGGGCTGGCCGACTTCTACTACGAGGGCTTTGCCATCGATGCCGACGGTCAGCACGTCTACCTGGCCGCGTACCCGCAGAACTTCAGCGCCACCCGGCCGTTCTGGCAGTCGAGCGTCTACAAGCTCGATGTCGGCGGCGACCCGAATGCCGACGGAATCGTCGACCTGATCCCGAGCACCGACGTGGACCCATTCGGCGACATCGGCCGCATCCCGGGCATTTTGTCCGACATGGGCTCGTGCTACGCCTCGGCCGCGCTGGCGGACACCGATGGCGACGGCATCGTCAACAGCGCGGATCTCGATGACGACGGGGATGGCATCGTCGACACGCTCGAGGGCAGCGACCTGGTCGATACCGACACCGACGGAGTTCCCGACTCCCTCGACCTCGACTCCGATGGTGATGGCCTTGTCGACTCGCTTGAAGGCCACGACGCCAACCACGACGGCACGGCCGACATCGTCCCGTCGGGCGTCGACACGAATAATGACGGCCTGGATGATGCATTCGCCACGGCACCGGCCCCGCCGGACCTCGACGTCGATGGCAAGCCTGACTTCCAGGACTTCGACGCCGATGGCGATGGCGTCAGTGACCTCATCGAAGCAAACGACGCCGATCACGACGGCATCGCTGACGTCACGTTGTCGGGCCTCGACACCGATGGCGATGGCGTCGACGACACATTCGATCTCGACAACGGCGGCGCGATTCCCGCGTCTCCCGATACCGATGGCGATCTGAAGCCCGACTATGCCGATACCGATGATGACGGTGACGGCGTCCCGACGCTGACCGAAGGCGCGCTGGCCGACAGCGACAGCGACGGCACCCTCGACTACCTCGATGTCGACGACGACGGTGACGGGATCAACACCATTGCCGAGGACCGCGACGGCAACGGCAACCCGACCAACGACGACACCGACGGTGACGGCACCAAGAACTATCTCGACCTCGACTCCGACGCTGACGGAGTACTCGACTCGATCGAGAAGGGCTCCGGCCCCGGACTGCTCGACACCGACCTCGACGGCACGCCGAACTACGCCGACGATGATGACGACGACGACTTGGTGCCGACCATCGATGAGGACATCAACGGTGACTTGAACTGGGCAAACGATGACTGGGACGCCGACTCGGTTCCCGACTACCTCGACCCCGATCTGCCGTCCGACACCGATAGCGATGGCCGCAGCGACAATGTCGATCTCGATGATGATGGCGACGGCATCCTCGACACGGTTGAAGGCGTTCTCGACACCGACGGCGACGGGCTGATCAACTCGCTCGACTCCGACTCCGACGGCGATTCGGTTCCCGACTGGAAGGAAGCGGGTGGGGCCGACATCAACTCCGACGGCCAGGCCGACGGCGTCGACCTGAACAATGACGGGGCGATTGATGCGCCGCTCAACCCGGCGGCGCTGAACACCGACGCCGATGCCAACCCGAACTATCTCGACACCGACGATGATGGCGACGGCATCCCGACGCTCACCGAGTATCACGACCACGATTCGAACGGTGCGGCGAATCACACTCCGAGCGGAGTCGACGCCGACAACAACGGCATCGACGACGGCGTGCAACCCGCCGGTATCCATACCCCGGTCGACACCGATTCAGACGGCGTCGAGAACTACCTCGACGTCGACGACGACGGTGATTCGATCCTCACCTCGTTCGAAGTCCCGGCCGCGACCGAAACCGACGGCGACCTGAAGCCGAACTATCTCGATGCTGATGATGACGGTGACGGCACCGCCACCGCGGCCGAGCAGCCCGACCCCAACGGCAACGGCGACCCGGCCGACGCCGTTGACGGCGACAATGACGGCACGGTCGACTACCTCGACGCGGTCAACGACCCCGACACCGACGGCGACACCATCCCGAACAACCTCGACCTCGATGATGACGGCGACGGCATCCTCGACACGGTCGAAGGAGTTGTCGACACCGATCTCGACGGCACCCCCGACTCGCTCGATTCGGATTCAGATGGTGACGGCGTGCCCGACTGGAAGGAGGCCGGCGGTGTTGACTCCGACAACGACGGCCTGGCCGACGGCACCGATGGCAACGGCGACGGCGCGATCGATACCCCGCTCGACCCGACGGCGGTTGACACCGACGGCGACCTGATCGCCGACTACATCGACGTCGATGACGACGGTGATGGCGTGGACACGATCGACGAAGACATCGACTCCGACGGTGACCCGACCAACGACGACACCGACGCCGATGGCACCCCGAACTACCTCGACACCGACTCCGACGATGACGGCGTGCTCGACGCAGTTGAGTAGGGGACGAACCCGACGCTGCTCGACACCGACGCCGACGGCACCCCCGACCTGCTCGATACCGACGATGACGACGACGGCATCTTGACGGTGACCGAAGGTCCGACCACCGACACCGATGGCGACAACGTCAAGAACTACCTCGATGTCGATGATGACGGCGACACCATCCCGACGTCAACCGAGATCGGCGCTGACCCGCTGAACCCTCGCAACACCGACGGTGGGCTCGACCCCGACTACCTCGATACCGACTCCGACGGTGACACGGTGTCCGACTCGATCGAAGGCACGGTTGACACCGACGCTGACGGTGTCGGCAACTGGATCGACGTCGATTCCGACGATGATGGCGTGCTCGACAGCGTCGAGGGTGCCACGACCGACACCGACCTGGATGGCACGCCGAACCGTTTGGACACCGATGACGATGGTGACGGCGCGCTGACCTCGGCTGAGGACACCAACGCCGATGGCGACTGGACGAACGACGACGACGATGCCGACGGCACGCCGGACTACCTCGACCCTGACCCGGTGGTGGACACCGATGGCGACGGCACTCCCGACTCGCTGGACACAGACGACGACAACGACGGCATCCTCGACACCGTCGAAGGAGCCGGCGACGCCGATGCCGATGGCATCCCCAACCGGCTCGACCTCGACTCCGACGCCGACGGGGTTCCCGACGCCACAGAAAAGGGCACGGGCCCGGCGCTGCTCGACACCGACACGGACGGAACTCCCGACTACCTCGATGTCGACGACGATCAGGACGGGATCAACACCATCGGAGAAGACCTCGACGGTGATGGCGACCCGACCAACGATGACAGCGACGCCGATGGCACGCCGAACTATCTCGATCCCGATGCGGTGACCGACTTCGACGGCGATGGCATCCCTGACGCCACCGACACCGATGACGACGACGACGGCCTCCTCGACACTGTCGAGGGCAACGGCACGGTCGACACCGACAGCGATGGCAGCCCCGATAGCCGTGACGCCGATTCCGATGGCGACTCGGTACCCGACTCCACCGAGAAGGGTGTTGGACTGCCGCTGCTCGACACCGACGGCGACGGCACCCCCGACGTCATCGACACCGATGACGACGGCGACACGATCCCGACGATCACCGAAGGTCTGTTGACCGATACCGACACCGATGGAACTCCCGACCGCTTGGATCTGGACTCCGATGGTGATGGCATCCTCGATTCGGTCGAGGGCGCGGCCGGTATCGGTGGCCCCGGCGCCGATGCCGACAGCGACGGCACCCCGAACCGTCTGGATCTCGATTCCGACGGCGACGGCGTGATCGACTCCATCGAAGGCCCGACGGTCAACACCGACGGCGATGCCGTGCCGAACTATCTCGACGCCGACGACGACGGCGACGCCGTGCCGACGGCGGTCGAAGATGCCAACAGTGACGGCAACTGGGCCAACGACGACGATGACGTCGACGGCGTGCCCGACTACCTCGACCCTGATCCGGCGTTGGATACCGATGGAGACGGCACCCCCGACTCCACCGATACCGACGACGACGATGACGGCATCATCGATACGGTCGAGGGCAACGGCGTCACCGATACCGACTCCGATGGCATCCCCGACTCCCTCGACCTCGACTCCGACGGCGACACCGTTCCCGACTCGATCGAGAAGGGCCCGGGCTTCGCCCCGCAGGACACCGACGGAGACACGATCCCCGACTTCCGGGATGTCGATGACGACGGCGACGGCGCCAACACGATCGCCGAGGACAACAACGGCGACGGCGATCCGACCAACGACGACAGCGACGTCGACGGCACGCCGAACTACCTCGACACCGACCCGGTGACGGACTTCGACGGCGACGGCATCCCCGATGCCACCGACCCCGACGACGACAACGACGGCATCGTCGATACGGTCGAGGGCGACACCGCCGTCGATACCGATAGCGATGGTGCTCCCGACAGCCGGGATGCAGATTCCGACAACGACGGCATCGCCGATGCCGTCGAGGGCGGCACTGCCGATACCGACACCGACGGAACGCCCGACTTCCGGGATATCGACGACGACGGTGATGGCATGGCGACCGTGGTCGAAGGCGTCTCAACCGATAGTGATACCGACGGCACGCCGGACCGGCTCGATACCGACGACGATGGCGACACCATCCCGACGGCGACCGAAGGCACCGGAGACGCTGATGCCGATGGCACCCCGAACCGGCTCGATCTCGACTCGGACAACGACGGTGTCCTCGACTCGGTTGAGGGCGGCACGGCGAACACCGATGGTGACGCCGCGCTGAACTTCCTCGATGCCGACGACGATGGCGACAGCATCCCGACGATCACCGAAGGCACGGTCGACACCGATGGCGACACCGCGCCGAACTACCTCGACACCGACTCCGACAACGACGGCATCCTCGATTCGGTCGAGGGCCCGACCGTCGACACCGATGGCGATGGCACCCCGAACCGTCTGGATCTCGATTCCGATGGTGATGGCGTCACTGATGCCGTGGAAGGCCCGACCGCCGACACCGATGTCGATGGCATCCTCAACTACGTCGATGCCGACGACGATGGCGACGCCATCCCGACCGCCGGCGAAGACACCGATGGCAACGGCGATCTGACCGATGACGATGACGACGCCGACGGTGTCCCGGACTACCTGGACCCCGACGCAGTTGTCGACACCGATGGTGACGGCATGCCCGACGCCACCGATACCGATGACGACAACGACGGCCTGCTCGACACCGTCGAGGGCAACGGCACCGTCGACACCGATGGTGACGGCACTCCCGACTCCATCGACCTCGACGCCGATGACGACAGCGTGCTCGACTCGGTAGAGAAGGGCACCGGGGCAACCCCGCTGAACACCGACGGCGACGCAATCCCCGACTTCCAGGACGTGGACGATGACGGCGACGGCATCGACACGATCGGCGAAGACAACGACGGCGACGGCGACGTCTCGAACGATGACGCCGATGGCGATGGGGTGCCGAACTACCTCGATGCCGACGCGATCACTGACTTCGATGGTGACGGCACGCCCGACGCCACCGATACCGATGACGACGACGACGGCATCCTCGACACGGTCGAGGGTGACACCGCGGTCGACACCGATAGTGATGGCAGCCCCGACAGCCGGGATACCGACGCCGATGGTGACGGCATCAACGACAGCGCCGAGAAAGGCACCGGAGCAACTCCGGTCGACACCGATGGCGATGGCATCGCGGACTTCCGCGACCTCGACTCCGATGCCGATGGCGTCCCCGATTCGACCGAGGGTGCGCTCGATACCGATAGCGACGGCACCCCCGACCGCGTCGACGTTGATGATGACGGTGATGACATCAACACCATCGGCGAGGACAACAACGGCAACGGCGATCCGACCGATGACGATGCTGACGGCGATGGTGTTCCCAACTATCTCGATCCTGATGCGGTGACGGACTTTGATGGTGACGGGATTCCCGACGCCACCGACCCTGATGACGACAACGACGGCATCACCGATACCGATGAAGGCAGCGGAGTCACCGACACCGATGGCGACGGCAGCCCCGACAGCCGGGACGTCGATGCTGATGGCGATGGAATTCTCGACGCTGATGAGAAGGGCCCGGGGGCGACTCCGATCGACACCGATGGTGACGGCACGCCTGACTTCCAGGACACGGATTCCGACGATGATGGCGTCCCTGATGCCGCCGAGAAGGGCACGGGGGCAACCCCGACCGACACCGACGCCGATGGCACCCCTGACTTCCAGGATGCCGACGACGATGGCGACGGCACCCCGACCACGGCCGAGGACAACAACGGCAACGGTGATCCCACCGATGACGACGCTGACGGCGATGGGGTTCCCAACTATCTCGATCCCGATGCGGTGACGGATTTCGATGGTGACGGCACGCCCGACGCCACCGACACCGATGACGACAACGACGGCATCCTCGACACCGTCGAAGGTGACACGACGGTCGACACCGACAGCGACGGGGCTCCCGATAGCCGCGACACCGACGCCGACGGCGACGGCATTCTCGACTCGGTCGAGAAGGGCACGGGGGCGACTCCGGTCGACACCGATGGCGACGGCACGCCTGACTTCCGGGATCTCGACTCCGATGGCGACACCGTTCCGGACAACACCGAGTTCGGTTCAGGCACGGTGGCTCTCGACACCGATGGTGATGGCACGGCCAACTACGTCGATGTCGACGACGATGACGATGGCATCAACACAATTGGTGAAGACAACAACAGTGACGGCGATCCGACGAACGATGACGCCGATGGCGATGGCATCCCGAACTATCTCGATCCCGATGCGGTGACGGACTTTGATGGCGACGGCATCCCCGACGCCACCGATACGGACGACGACAACGATGGCATCCCCGACACTGCCGAAGGCAACGGAACCACCGATACCGACGGCGACGGCAGCCCCGATAGTCGGGATCTTGATTCCGACGACGACGGCATCGTCGACTCGATCGAGAAGGGAACCGGGGCAGCGCTGGCTGACACCGATGGCGACCTCATCCCCGACGTGCTCGACCTCGATTCCGATGGCGACACCGTGCCCGACTCGGTTGAGAAGGGCACCGGGGTCACCCCGCAGGACACCGACGCAGACGGCCTGGCCGATTTCGTCGATGTCGATGACGACGGTGACGCGATCAACACCATCGCCGAAGACAACGATGGTGACGGCGACCCGACGAACGATGACTTCGACGGTGACGGCGTTCCGAACTATCTCGATCCCGATGCGGTGACGGACTTCGATGGTGACGGCACTCCCGACGCCACCGATACCGACGACGACAACGACGGGATTCTCGATACCGACGAGGGCAATGGCGTGACCGACACCGATGGTGACGGCAGCCCCGACTCCAAGGACCTCGATTCCGACGGCGACACCATCGCTGACCAGGTCGAGGCCGGGACCGGGCTCACCCCGGTCGATACCGACGGTGACGGCACCCCTGACTTCCAGGACCTCGACTCCGACGGCGACACCGTTCCGGACGCGACGGAGAAGGGCACCGGGGCGACCCCGCTCGATACCGACGTCGACGGCACGCCTGACTTCCAGGACGCCGATGATGACGGTGACGGCATCAACACCATCGCCGAGGACAACAACGGCAACGGTGATCCGACCGATGACGATGCCGACGCCGATGGGATCCCGAACTATCTCGATCCCGACGCGATCACCGACTTCGACGGCGATGGTGTCCCCGACACGGTCGATCCCGACGATGACGGCGATGGCATGCTCGACCCCACCGAGGGCGACGGCACGGTCGACACCGACGGCGACGGCAACCCGGACTCCCGCGATGCCGATTCCGATGGTGACGCGATCCCTGATGCCACCGAGAAGGGCACCGGGGCGACCCCGGCCGATACCGATGCCGACGGGACCCCCGACTTCCGGGACCTCGATTCCGACGGCGACGGCGTGCCGGATGCCACGGAGAAGGGCATGGGGTTGATCCTGCCCGATACCGATGCCGACGGCATCCCGAACTTCATCGACCCCGACGACGATGGTGACGGCACGCCGACCAATGGTGAGGACACCAACGGCGACGGAAATGCCCTCAACGACGACGACGATGCTGACGGCACGCCCGACTACCTCGATGCCGACCCAATCCTCGATACCGATGGAGACGGCACACCCGACTCCACCGATGCCGACGACGACAACGACGGCATTCCGGATGCCGGCGAAGGCACCGGCGACACCGATAGTGACGGCAAGCCGGACTCGAAGGACTTGGATTCCGACAACGACGGCGTGCCCGACGCAACGGAGAAGGGCACGGGGGCGACCCCGCTCGATACCGACGCCGATGGCAAGCCGAACTTCCAGGACGTCGACGACGATGGTGACGGCATCGACACCATCGGCGAGGACAACAACGGCGACGGCAATCCGCTCAATGACGACGCCGATGGTGATGGGGTCCCGAACTACCTCGACCCCGACGCAATCACGGACTTCGATGGTGATGGGATTCCCGATGCCGCCGATCCCGATGACGACGGCGACGGTATGTCCGACGCGGTCGAGGGTGACACCACCGTGGATACTGACGGCGATGGCAGCCCCGACAGTCGCGACAACGACTCCGACGCTGACGGCGTCACCGACACGACGGAGAAGGGCACGGGGGCGACTCCGGTCGACACCGATGGTGACGGCACGCCCGACTCGCGGGATACCGACGATGATGGCGACGGCGTGCCCACCTCGACCGAAGGATCGACGACCGACACCGACGGCGACGGGACGAAGAACTATCTCGATGCCGATGACGATGGTGACGGCACGCCGACCAAGGGTGAGGACGCCAACGCCAACGGTAACCCGACCGATGACGACGGTGACGGCGACGCGATCCCGAACTATCTGGATCCCGACGCCATCCCCGACTTCGATGGCGATGGTCAGCCCGACGGCCAGGACACCGACGACGACAACGACGGCATTCCCGACGGGCAGGAGGGCAATGGAGCCACCGACACCGATGGCGACGGCAGTCCCGACTCCAGGGACAACGACAGCGACAACGACACCTTGCTCGACTCCGAGGAGGGCATTGGTGACACCGACGGTGACGGCAAGCCCGACTCGCAGGACACCACCAGTCTCTTCGACCTTGAGATCAAGGTCACCAGAGTGCAGGTGTCGGCCGGGGCCAGCGGTGTTGCTCAGGTCGTGGTCATCAACCACGGTCCAGCCGCCGCTCCCGGAGCCGTGTTCACGGTCAAGATGCCGGCCGAACTCACTCCCCAAAAGGGTGTGTTCAAGTCGACCGGCACCTTTGTTGCCGCCCTGCCGGTGGACGATCCGTCGACCTGCAGCATCAGCGGTCAGTTGGTGACGTGCCCGTACGAGGCACTGAACCGGGACCAGATGGCGACGTATGAGGTCACATTTGTGATGTCGTCGTCGGCGCCGGTGGGCACGACGCTGTCGGCCCCCGCTGAAGTGAAGTTCAGCGGTGACACCTTCGACACCGTGGTAGCGAACAACACCACGATCATCGAGGTTTCGGTGTTGGCTCCGGCCAAGGGCAAGCTGCCGACGACCGGTGCTGAGATTGCTCGCCTGCTAGTGATGGCGTTGGTGGCGATCGGTGGCGGCGTGAGTCTGCTGGTCTTTGGTCGGCGGCGCCGGGTGCGTTCCGCCCGCTGGAGTTAGGTGGTTCGCAGTTGGTCGGGTGGTGCCTTCGGGTGCCACCCGACCTTGCGCGTCCGAGCTCGGCTCATCGTGCAATCGGGTGCGCGATGATGGGGCAATGAAGTTCAGCCTGGCAATCAACCCCGAACGGATGGACCCGAGCGAGGACATGGGCGCCGTGATGGCGCACACGCTCGAGATGGTGCAGATGGCCGAGGCGGGAGGCTTCGAGATCGCCTGGGCTGCGGAGCACCACGCCATCGAGATGACGATTGCCCCCGGACCGTTTGCCCTGCTCACGTGGTGGGCAGCTCATACGTCGACGATCCGATTGGGGACGGCGGTTCTCGTCGCGCCGTATTGGCACCCGATCCGGCTCGCTGGTGAGGTGGGGCAACTCGACTTGCTGAGCAACGGGCGGGTCGAGGTGGGGCTTGGTCGTGGGGCGTACCAACGGGAGTACGACCGGGTGTCGCCCGGGACCAACCCGGTCAGCGCCGCGGCGGCCTTGCGTGAGACGCTTCCGGTGCTGAAGGGGCTGTGGGCCGGGGACTTCGCCTACGACGGAGACCTGTGGTCGTTCCCCAAGGCGACGGCGTGCCCCAAGCCGGTGCAGTCGCCGCATCCCCCGGTGTGGGTGGCGGCGCGTGATCCGGATACGTATGACTGGGCGGTCGCCAACGGCTGCAACATCATGTGCTGGCCGTTGACACGGCCGTTTGCGGAGTTGGAGGCGTACGTCAGTCGACTTGACGCTGCTTTGGCGAAGTGCCCGGTGGGAACGCCCCGGCCGCGTCAGATCGCGATGCGCTACTCGGCTGTCGTCACGCGCTCCGACGACCTCGATCCTTACATTCGCTCGTTGCAGGGGCAAGCCGGCAAGTTTGAGAACCTGTTCAAGGGACTTGGCGGTGTCTCGAATGGTTTCGCTGATCCGGTCGATCTTGAGTCGCTCGGCCACCGGGCCGAGTACGACCCGGCGATGCTGCGCGAGAACCTGATGTTCGGGACCCCCGACGAGGTGATCGCCAAGTTGCGCATGTACGAGGGAGTAGGGGTCGACTTCATCTATTGCCCCAGTTACGGGGCACCGATGGACGCCCAGAAGCGGTCGTTACGGCTGTTCATCGACGAGGTGATGCCGGCGTTCGCGTCGTCGACATGACCGTTCCCCTGGTGATGATCCACGGGGTCGGCCTTGATCGTCACCTCTGGGATTCGACCATCGCCGAGTTGTCGGCACCGCGGGAGATCATCGCCTATGACCTCGTCGGGCACGGTGCAGGCCCGCATCCGGTGGGTCCCTACTCGTTGGCGACATTCGTCGAACAGCTCGCTTCGCGGACGACTGAGTATGAACGGATCGACCTGTGCGGGTTCTCGCTCGGTGCGCTGATCGCCGAGGCGTTCACGCTGGCGCATCCGCCGAAGGTGCGGCGATTGGTGCTCCTCGGATCGGTCTTCCAACGAACCGAGGCTGAGTTGCAGGCCATCCGGGACCGCGTCGCCGACGTCCGAGCCGGCGGGTACCCGCAGACAATTGATCTGGCGATTGATCGGTGGTTCTCGCCTTCGTTCACCGCCGCGCACCCCGAGGTGGTGGCCCAGGTCCGGGCGACGATGGAGGCGAACGATGTCCGTGCCTACGCCGAGGCGTACGGCGTGTTTGCCGTGGGTGACACCGAGTTGGGTCCGCACATACCCCGAATTGCCGCGCCGACGCTGACGATTGCCGGCGCCGACGACCTCCGCTCGACCCCGGACATGTCCAAGGCGTTGGCGGCGACGGTGATCGATGGGCGCTATGAAGTGATCCCGAACACCCGACACTGCTTCATGCTCGAACAGCCGGTCGCCGTTGCCCAGCTGATCGAGAGCTTTCTGTCGGAGTAGCCCGTCGTGACGCGGCAGAGCCGGTGCTCGGAATACCGAGCACCGGCTCATCCAGGTGTGACAGGCGTGCCCGTCACGCGATGCAGGCGGCGCCCGTCACCCGGTCACGATGAAGCTGGCGAAGGCTCGGTCGAGCACGTCGAAGTCAGCCTCAGTGGTTGCTTGCAGGGCATCGTGGTTGATCAGTGCGGCACGTCTCGCGCATCGCGGTGCGTCAGTCGCCCGGATCGACGATCACCGCCACGACAACAGGGCGCCCCCGGCTTGGCCGGGGGCGCCCTGAGTGCGTTTGGTGGCTGGCCTCAGGTCACGGGGTGACGCGGAAGATGTACAGGCCGTGATCGCGGTCGCTCATCGCCACGTACTCGACCCCACCGCTGATGAACGTCTGCACGCCCCAGAAGTTGTTGCCGCCGTTGTCGATGAACCGGCCGGTCTCGACGATCTTGTCGTTGACGATATCGATCACCCGCAGGCCGCCGGCGTAGTACGAGAGGTAGGCCCTGGCCGGATTGGTCAGCGAGACGGCGACTTCGTGCACTGACAGGTCGCCGAAGCCGTCGGCCTTGGTGACGTCCATCGCCTCGGGGATCGCGTAGCTGTCGAGCTCGGTGAGCTTGCCGCTGTTGTCGTTGGCGAACAGGTGGACATAGCCCCAACCGTCGAAGGCGGAGTTCAGGCTGACCCCGTCGCCGACGGTGCCGATGGCGACGCCGGGAAGGAGTTGGCCGGCTCCGGCGAGGCAGGCCGCCTGGCTGAATCCGGGCAGGTCGAACAGGTCGTAGCCAGCCCCGCGGCTGATGAACGCGGCTGGGATACCGGCGACGGCGTTCATCGTCAACAGCCCGCATGCGTCGGCCCCTTCGCGTTCGACGATGACGGCAGCGGCATAGCCACCCGCAGCCTCGATGTTGGCGAACTTCTCGGTGAAGGTACACACACCACGCGAGACGACAGCGATCTGGGTGCCGTCACCGGCGGGAACAGCCGGGTCACCGATGCAGCCGCGGCCGACGTACACCGACGCACCGCTCACCGAGGTACCGGTGGCGATAGGCGCCGTATCGGTGCCCGTGCCGGCCGGGAACTCGGTGCCTTCGTCGTTGGTCACGTTGAACACCGACGGGGAGAAGTCCTCGTCGGCAGCCAGGATGTACTGGTTGTCGATGGTGAACTCGGCCTGGTGGGCGTTGCCCTCGGAGGCCAGGTCGGCACCGGTCTGCTCGAACAGTTGAGGATCGGTGGCGGCGAAGTCGGAGTCGGCGACGAGCGTCGCTGCGGTGGGGTTGGTCACGTCAAGCTTGACGTAGCCACCGTCCCAGTACGACACGAGCATGATCCAGCGGCCGGCGATCTGCTTGACGACCATGTCGTGGTGGAACACCGATACCAGGCTCGACGGCGTCGCCTGGACGATCGACGGGAAGTCGGCGGCGAGGTCGTATTCGGCGATCAGGTTCGGCTTGCGAGGGTCGGTGATGTCGACGATGTCGACGTCACGGGCCTCGTCGTTGTCGACGATCACGGCGTAGGCCTTGTCGCCGGCGTCCCAGGCGAACACGCTGTGGATCTCGTGCGCCGGCTTCTTGCCTTGCCCGGCGGTGCCTGAGTCGTCGCCGTAGCCCTCGGTGAGCATCGATGGGTTGGCGGGCTTGGTGACGTTGTAGATGTTCAACCCACCGAAGCCGGTCTTCTCGTTACACGTCTCGTTGTTCGACACGAGGATGTCACCCTTGAATTTGGGCGTGTCGATGGTCAGCGCCTGAACGCCCTCGCCGGGGGCGCTGCCCTCCTTGGCCTGGATGAACGACACCTCCTTGGGCGCGGCTGGATTGCGGATGTCGACGACGTGAATGCCGTTGTACTTGCAGGTCTCGCCGCCTCACGCGGCGAGGTAGGCGTAGCCGTTGTGCACACCGACGTCGGCGATCTTGCCCGGCTCGACGTTCTTCAGCGCCAGTTTGGAGACCAGCTGAACGTTGCCGGTCGAGGTCGGGTCGAGGTGCCCCTCGTCGACGCCGTGCTGGGCGTGATGGTCATGGGTTGCCTTGGCATCGTCGACGGCGCCATCGTCGATCGACGTCGAGTGAGCGAAGGCGAGTGCCGGAACAATCAACCCCAACCCGGCCACGCACACTGCACCCACGACACGTCGTGAAATTCCGATCATTTTGCTGTCCTTTCGCCGATCCCCCATATGGATGGAAGAGACGCTTCACCTTAGCAAATCTGCGGAGCGTCTGTGTCGAGCGGCACAGAGGTTCGCCTGTTCCCCGGTTCGGCGGCCGACGGAGTTTCGATCTGGTCGAGCGTCGCGGCGAAGACGTCACCCCGGTGCGGGGGTGAAGTAGCCAGTGATGTCGAGGAGGATGTCGGCGTTGTACAGCGTGTAGACCTGCACGACGGAACTCACGGGCGGTATCGGAGACACGACAGCGTTCGCGACGGTCTGACCGTCGTAACTCGTGTTCAGATTCGAGTGCGTTCCGATGGTCAGCGGATGAGGAGCGAGTTGGAGATAGCCGTTCGCCGTTGAGTTCGTCGAGGTGAGGTTGCCAGCGAAGGCGCTGGCGGCCGGAAGGACGGTCTGCAGATTCAAGCCGACGGTGACTCCCGCGCCGACGCCGCGGCTCTGCGACTCCTTGCGGGTGTCCAGCGAGCGCGTCGGTGTGATCGGCACGAACAACCCGGCGGTGGCGTCAGCGGCCGACGAATCGGTGAAGTATCCGAAGACATCAGCGAGCAGATCTCCGCCCGTGGTCGAGTACAGGTCGATGTTCCCCGATGAGCTCAGCGGAACCACGACGAGGTTTGCGCTGGTCACTCCAGGTGTCGTGTTGAGGTTCGATGATGCACCGATGTTCACCGGTGTGGGAGCGACCTGAACCCAGCCCTCGCTTTGCGGTCCGACTGCGGTGATGTTGAGGACCACGGCAGACACGCCCGACAGCGGCACGCCACCAGCACCGGCTGCATGAAGGGTGATGGTGGTGCCTCCGAGAACACGAGCCAGCGGTCGCCCGACGGAGTTCGTGTTCGGTCCACCCGGCAGGCTCTCGCATGGTCGGCCATCGCCGTTGTTGTCGAGTTTTGCGACATCGCCGTAGTACGGAAAGTACGTGTCGAACCAGGCCTTCGCATCGGCATAGGTGGCGAAGTCGCCGCAGTTCTTGGTGTCACCAGGGTTTGGCGGAGCACCCACGGGCGGGGGAGTGACGGGAGGGGTGATCGGTGGTGGTTGATTCGCCGATGTTTCGTCGAGCTCGCAGGCAACTCGGTCACCGTCGCTGTCGAGCCGGGCAACGTCGCCGTATAGGTCGTAGTACGCGTCGAACCAGTCTTGGGCGGCTGTCCGCGACAGGAACGACGAGCAGTCCTTCGCGTCGCCTGGATTCGCAGGGCTCCATCCGAGGCGCGTTCGCGTATCCAGGATTCGTGTCGGCTTGAGGCTGATCAAGCGGCCGAATGTGCTGGACGTCGCAGGTTCGAAGTAACCGAACACGTCCACGATGATGTCGGTGGTG
>JANNNL010000330.1:0-5520 GCA_031398525.1 Actinomycetes bacterium
GGGTGACGCCGCTGGGCGTCGTGACCACCTCCACGTCGTACTGCTGGTCCAACGCCTCCAGGCCGTCCCACAGCCGAACACCGCGGCCGAGCAGGATCGGCACCAATACGACGTGCAGGTGGTCGACGAGGCCGGCGGCGAGGAACGCTCGATTCGTCGTCGGGCCCCCGCCGATGCGGATGTCCTGACCGGCGGCGGCGTCCCGCGCCACCTCAAGTGCATCTGCGGGGGTGGCGTCGAGGAAGTGGAACGTCGTACCACCCTCCATCTTCAGCGACGGGCGCGGACGGTGGGTCAGCACGTATGTCGGCGTGTGGAACGGCGGGTTGTCGCCCCACCACCCGCGCCACCCCGGGTCGTCCTGCCAGGCCGGAGGGCCGAACTTGCCCGCGCCCATGATCTCCGCACCGATCCCGGGCCCGTGCCGGTCGGCCATCACGTGATCGACGCCCTCGGTGCCGCCCGGCTCGCCGAGGATTTCGCGGTGGGCGAACCGGGTGGCGAACAGCCACTCGTGGAGGCGATGCCCGGCGTGACCGAACGGCGTCTCAAGGGCCTGCCCCTCGCCGGTGGCGAACCCATCGAGCGAGATCGAGAAGTTGTGGATGCGGACGCGCGACATGGCGGCTCCTTCGGGTGGTCGGTGGTGGTGGTTGGTCCGACGGGTTGACCTGTCCTGCGGCGAGACTTCATCGGCCGCACGATTCAAACGACCCCGAGATGGTGAGCGAGCTTCTGCATCGTCTGCAGACCGAGTTCGACCGCGCCGAAGCCGATGCCTGCATCTCGTTGCTCGACGGTTGGGTGGAGCTGGCGCAGCGTCAACACCGTCTTTCCATCGGCTTGTTCATCGAGGACAATGGTCACTCGGAAGCGTGCCGGGTCATCGTCGATATCGGACCCGTGATCCATCACCAACCTGGTGGCTGGCATGATTTCGAGGTAGTCGAAGCGATTGGTGTACATGGTGCCGTCCCCGGAAACCATGTCGAAGCGCGCTCGCCCTCCCGGACGCACGTCCATCTCTCGGACAGTGCAGGCAAAGCCATCGGGACCAAACCACTGGCAGAAGGCATCCGCATCGGTCCACGCGGCGAACACCGCGTCACGTGGGGCGTCGAGCACTCGAACGAGGACGATCTCACGATCGAGCGCCCATGTCGTCGGATTGGTGATGTACGGGGTACTGCTCATGGTTTCTCCGATGTCGGTGGGGACGCGGTTCGTTCAGCTGTGCGTCGAAGGTGCGCATCGAGGCGGTCGAGACGGTGCTCCCACGTAGCTTGGGTGTGCTCGGCCCATGCGGCGATCTCCACCAGAGGCTCCGGCCGCAGCCAGCACGGCCGCCGTTGTCCATCTCTGCCGCGACTGATCAGACCCGCCCGCTCGAGGACCTTCAGGTGACGGGAGATGGCCGGGAGACTGATCGGGAACGGCTCGGCCAACTCGAGGACGGTTGCCTCGCCGTCGGCCAGCCGACGCACGATCGAGCGCCGCGTGGGGTCCGACAAGGCGGCGAAGACGACGTCGAACCGATCGGGGGCCGTCACCGTCATCGTTTCCGTCGCTCCTGCAGATATTTCATAGATCAGTTATTTAACAGAGTGACTAACAAATAGTCAAGGACGCCCGAGTGTCGTCGCGGCGGAGCACTGAGCCGGGCCGGCCAGACGCGTCACGTGGCTGTTTGCCCGGGCTGATGAGCACGAGACCTAAGGTCACGGCGTGACAGCGTCTACTCCCGACCCGCCCCGGGTTGCTGGCCCGGCGAGCGTGTTGCGGCATCGGGACTTTCGGCTGTTCTGGATTGGCGCGCTGATCTCGAATACGGGGACGTGGCTGCAGGGCGCGGCGGTGCCATATGTGTTGTTCAAGCTGACCGGTTCCAGTGTGTGGGTCGGGTTGTCGGTGTTCGCCTCGCTGTTCCCCGGGGTGATCGCGGGGCCGATTGCCGGGGCGATCGCCGACCGGCTCGATCGGCGCATCATGCTGTTCTGGATACAGTTTGCCTCGGCGTTGGCATCGGTCGCCTTGGCGGTCCTGTGGGTCAACCAGTTTCGGAGTCCGGGAACGGTGCTCGCCCTCACCGGGCTCAGCGGCGCGTTGATGGGATTCGGCATGCCGGTCTGGCAGGGATTCGTCGCCGATCTCGTCCCCCGTGAATCGCTGCCGGCGGCGGTGACGATGAACTCCGTCCAGTTCCACGGCTCACGGGCGATCGGCCCCGCACTCGCCGGGCTGATCCTGGCCACGGTCGGCCCGACATGGGCATTCGTCGGCAATGCTGTCTCGTATGCCGCAGTGATGTTGGCGTTGTGGTTCGTGCGGGCCCGCCCGAAGCGCCGGGACATCGAGCGGGGTGGCATCGTCGCTGAGCTACGGGCCGGCCTGGCGTATGCCCGAGGCCACCAGGCAATCGCGACGGCACTCGTGTTGGTGGCGGCCGTCGGCTTCCTGGGCAACCCGATCGTGCAACTTGCCCCGGCGTTCAGTGAGCGGATCTACCGCGTCGGCGCCGGTGCGTATGGGCTGCTCACCGCCGCATTCGGGCTCGGTGCCGCCTTGGGGCTGTACCAAATCGGTCGTCTCGGTCCGCGGTATTCCCGGTCCTCGCTGCTCATCGGATCGTTCCTGATTCTTGGCGCCGCAGTGATCGGTTTCGGCCTCTCGCCGACCTACATCGTCGGCGTGGTCTGCGTGCTGCTGGCGGGCTCGACGGCGGTCGGCTCCGGGGTGCTGTTGCTCACCGCCGTGCAGACCCACGTCGACGACGCCTTCCGAGGCCGGGTACTCGGCGCCTACGGGATGGCCTTCACCGCGAGCTACCCGCTCGGTTCATTGGCCCAGGGGGCCTCGGCCGACCTGATCGGCGCCCGGGCCAACGAGATCGTCGTCGGAGCGATCATCCTGGTAGCCACCGGTCTCTTGATGGTCAATCGACGATGGCTCGACGCCCTGGACGCGCCATCCCGTACTGCGTCGAACGACCGCAACTGACCACGTGGGTCAGGTCGGTCAGGTCGTCCAGTCGAGAACGATCTTGCCCGACAATCCACCGTGGATGATCTCGAAGGCATCGGCGAAGTCATCGGCGGGCAGTCGATGGGTGACGACGGGGCTGACATCGAGTCCGCTGCCGAGCATGGCGATCATCTTGTACCAGGTCTCGAACATCTCCCGGCCATAGATGCCCTTGATCGTCAGCCCCTTGAAGATCACCTGGTTCCAATCGATCGCAACTTCTTGCGACGGAATGCCGAGCAGGGCAATCCGCCCGCCATGGTTGGCGGTCGCCAACATCTGACGGATCGCCGCAGGCGTGCCGCTCATCTCCAACCCGACATCGAAACCTTCGGTCATGCCGAGCTCGTGCTCCACATCCTCCAGCGATGTGTTGGCCACATTGACAGTTCGAGTCGCACCCATCCGAGCGGCGAGCTCAAGGCGGTAGTCGTTGATATCGGTGACGACGACATGGCGGGCGCCAACGAACCGGGCGATCGCGGCGGCCATCACGCCGATCGGCCCGGCCCCGGTGATCAACACGTCCTCACCGACCAGATCGAACGACAGCGCCGTGTGCACCGCGTTGCCGAGCGGGTCGAGGAAGCTGGCGATGTCGTCGGGAATCGTGTCGGGGATCGGGAAGACGTTGACCGCCGGCATTGCGATCAGCTCGGCGAACGCGCCATCGCGGCTCACGCCGATGCCGACGGTATTGCGGCACAGATGTCGGCGCCCGGCGCGACAGTTACGGCAGTGCCCGCAGGTGATGTGACCCTCGGCGCTGACTCGTTGACCGAGGGCCAGCCCCTGCACTTCGGAGCCCAGCGCAGCCACGACGCCCATGAACTCGTGCCCGATGACCAGCGGGACGGGCACCGTTCGCCGGGCCCAGTCGTCCCACTCCCAGATATGCAGGTCGGTGCCGCAGATCGAGGTCTGCTGAACCCGGATCAGCACATCGTTCGGGCCGACGGTCGGGTCGGCGACTTCGACCATCTCCATGCCAACCCCGGCAGTGGTCTTGACCAGCGCTTTCATGCGATCACCCCGAGTTCGCGGCCGACCATGGCGAATGCGGCGATCGCCTGATCGAGATCGTCGCGGGTGTGACCGGCCGACATCTGGGTACGAATCCGGGCCATGTCACGCGGGACCACAGGGAAGCAGAAGCCGATCACGTAGACCCCGGCATCCAACATTCGAGCGGCGAAGTCGACCGCCACCTGGGCGTCGCCGAGCATCAGCGGGATGATCGGGTGCCCCGCTCCGGCCAGTTCGAAACCGAGTGCCGTCATCTCGGCTCGGAAGTAGCCGGCGTTGGTTTCGATCTGCTCCCGGCGCTCGGGATGGGCGGCGAGTAAGTCGAGGGCGGCGATCGTTGCGGCCGCGATCGCCGGCGCCAGCGAGTTCGAGAACAGGTACGGGCGCGACCGTTGCCGAAGCCACTCGACAATCTCGGCGCGCCCCGACGTGTACCCGCCCGACGCGCCACCGAGCGCCTTGCCGAACGTGCCGGTCAGGATGTCGACGCGGCCCATCACCGCAGCCCGCTCGTGGCTCCCGCGGCCGGTCGCACCGACAAACCCGACCGCGTGGGAGTCGTCGACCATCACCAGCGCGCCAAATTCGTCGGCCAGATCGCAGATCGCGGCGAGGTCGGCGAAGGTGCCGTCCATCGAGAAGACGCCATCGGTGGCGATCAGCGTCGTGCGCGCCCCGGCGGCCTTCGCCTCGATGAGTCGGGCGCGCAGATCGGCCATGTCGTTGTTGGCGTAGCGGTACCGCTTCGCCGCGCACAGACGGATGCCGTCGATGATCGAGGCATGGTTGAGCGAGTCGCTGATCACTGCGTCATCGGCGCCGAGGAGGGTCTCGAACAGGCCGCCGTTGGCATCGAAACACGACGAATACAGGATCGTGTCATCGGTGCCGAGCAGGTCGGACACTCGACGTTCAAGGTCGCGGTGGATCTCTTGCGTACCGCAGATGAAGCGCACGCTGGCCGCCCCATACCCCCACCGGTCGAGCGCCGTTTTAGCCGCCTCGATCAGCGCCGGATGGTCGGCAAGCCCGAGATAGTTGTTGGCGCACAGGTTGAGCACCGTGCGACCACCGACCTCGATATGCGCACCCTGGGGTGAACCGATTGGCCGCTCCGTTTTGTACAAGCCCTGAGCTCGCAGGTCGGCGAGATCCCCTCGCAGTCGCTGCACCAGGCTGTCATGGTCCAAGTTATCGGTGGGTTCCATGGACTTAAGCTACGACGCGTCGGCCCAATTGGCGTCGGGTGGGCTGGTGTTCCAGGCGTCGTCTGAGGCCGCCGGGTTGGTTGAGGCCGAGACATTCTTGACGACGGTGCAGTTCGGGTTCCGCAACCTGCGGGTCACCGTGGCCGATACCTCGGCGATTTGGGCGGCTGCCGGGCTCCAGCGGCACTGACCCGTCCTCTCAGTGGTTTGGCGAAACCTGGGCCGCACCGGCCAGGGTCCAACGGATCGACCGTTCCAAGAGGGC
>JANNNL010000348.1:0-7003 GCA_031398525.1 Actinomycetes bacterium
ACCGTCAGGAATCGCATGGTCACCAGACTGGCGCAGGCGCCCATCAACTGAAATGCGTAGACCGGACCACAGGCGAAGCCGGCCAGCAATGTGCTCGGAATCAAGGTGAATGCGAACGGCGATGACCAGTCGTCGGTGAACATGACGGCGCCAAGATGGATGAGCGCGTCGAATCCAATGACCGCCCTATTGGCTCGGTCATCTCGATAAGGGACCGGCCGGAAGGTGGTGACCGTTGAGTAAATGGCAAGCGCGACGAGAATGACGCCGGTCGGCCAAACATCGTTCGCCAGCCGATCGGACGCACCGACCAAACCGATGATCAATGCACCCCACCGGAACGGGGCGAGCGGCGGAGCCTGATCGAGCTGCGTGCTCGGCACCCGCGGGAGCATCTCGGCGACCGGGACGCTCGACCGTTGTACCCGAGGCCTCATCTGGGTGGAGTCCGCCATCCCGTGAACGGTTCCGCCTGAAGTGACCGAGCGTTGCAATGGCTCACGCTCGACGACCAACGACGGAATCGGTGCGTCAGCTTCGCGGGGCTTGCGGCTCGCGCGGGTTTTACGTTCGGGCGCGCCGACCAGCATCGGTGGGCGGCGAGGCGGGGTGCTCTCCGGCTCCGGCATCAGGTTCACAACCGTAGCGGTTCTTCGAGCCACTGACCGTGGCATAGATAGACGGTCGTCTCGGATTCACCGAAAACTGCTGGCTGATAAGCCCGTCCGTCGACTGGGGGAGCGGTGGGGGACGGTGGCCTATCGTCGTGGGATGATTTTGGTTGGACTGACAGGTGGGATTGGATCAGGCAAGTCGACGGTATCGGCGTTCCTCGCCGAGCGGGGAGCGGAGATCGTCGACGCCGATGCGATCACCCGGGAGGCTCAGGCGGCCGGATCTCCGTTGCTCGTCGAACTCGCCGCCCGATTTGGCGACAAGATCATCCGCCCTGATGGAGAACTCGACCGTCCCGCCCTCGCTGCGGTGGCCTTCGGTGATCCTGAAGAACTCAAGGCACTCAATGCGATCGTGCACCCGGCAGTCGGACGAGCGATTCGCGACCGGATCGAGGCCCACGTCGGTACCGATCGAATCGTGATCCTCGACGTGCCGTTGATGGCTGAGAACGATGGCAAGAGTCGATATGCCGTGACGGCCGTGATCGTGGTCGACACCCCCGTCGACGTGGCTGTCGAGCGACTCGTCCGCTACCGAGGATTTGACGAGGCTGACGCCCGGACCCGAATTGGGCGCCAGGCCACCCGCGAGCAGCGCCTCGCCATCGCCGATCGGGTCGTCGACAACGGCGGTTCCTCGGCCCAGCTAGAAGCGCAGATCGACGATCTCTGGGCGTGGATTCACGCAGTACCCGAATACGTCCATCCATTGCCGGCCGCCGACGCGTGACAGGATGTAGCCCGAGTTTCGGCCTGTCGATCAGAATCGATCAGACACATTTCGGGGGTTCATCAGTGAACGAAGTACGGGGAATCGTCGCCAAGTCCAAAGGCGCTCCGGTCAGCCTGGAGTCCATCCTGGTGCCCGACCCGGGACCGGGCGAAGCCTTGGTTGCCGTCAAGGCGTGCGGCGTCTGCCACACCGACCTGCACTACCGCGAGGGGGGGATCAACGACGACTTCCCGTTCCTGCTTGGCCACGAGGCGGCCGGCATCGTCGAGAAGGTTGGCGCGGGCGTGACGGGTGTTGCCCCCGGTGATTTCGTGATCCTCAACTGGCGAGCCGTCTGCGGCAACTGCCGCTCGTGCCGCCGTGGCAAGCCGTGGATCTGCTTCTCGACGTTCAACGCGACGCAGAAGATGACCTTGCTCGACGGCACACCGCTATCTCCCGCACTCGGAATCGGCGCTTTCGCCGACAAGACACTCGTCGCCGCCGGGCAATGCACCAAGGTCGACCCGGCGGCCCCCGCGGCAGCCGCTGGCTTGCTCGGCTGCGGCGTGATGGCCGGCATCGGTGCGGCGGTGAACACGGGCAACGTCGGACGCGGCGACACCGTCGCCGTGTTCGGGTGTGGCGGAGTTGGGAATGCGGCCATCGCCGGCGCCCGACTTGCGGGAGCATCCAAGATCATCGCCGTCGACATCGACGACCGCAAGCTCGAGTGGGCCAAGGATTTCGGGGCCACTCACACCGTGAACGGTGCCAAGGAGGACGCCGTCGAGGCAATCCGGGCCGCGACCGACGGTAACGGCGCTGACGTGTGCATCGAGGCGATCGGCCTGCCGTCGACCTACCGGCAAGCGTTCGAGGCGCGAGACCTTGCCGGCACCGTGGTTCTCGTGGGTGTGCCGCGGCCCGACATGGAAATCACTCTGCCGTTCATCGAGATGTTCGGACGGGGCGGAGCGCTCAAGTCGTCGTGGTACGGCGATTGTCTGCCGTCGCGTGACTTCCCGATGCTGATCGATCTGTACATGCAGGGCCGACTCGATCTCGACAAGTTCGTCAGCGAGACGATCAAACTCGAAGACGTCGAAGAGGCCTTCCACAAGATGGAGCGCGGCGAAGTACTGCGCTCGGTGGTGCTGCTGTAGTCGACGCGAACTGGTTGGCGTCACGCCGAGCCTTGTCAAACGAATTTCACGTATGTCGCTGCGATCGGGTCGCTCTCTAGGACGTCACACTCCACTCGGCTGTTCGAGCCGTTCTACCTGAGGACCCGATCATGGCGACGGCCGCGCCCCCCTCCCGCAACACCCGACTACCTACTCGATGCGGTCCTACTCGCTTCGGTACACCCGGTCCGAAAGTGACCGGTGTCACAGTTCGCGACGTATTTACGGGCCTCCGCCGTGCTCATTTGGACGTGGGGTGCAATGCGGACTCAGAACGAACCAATCGATTGACCATCAATGGTCGAAGCATGACTGGGTGCGACAACGCTACGTTGGTCGGTCTGGCCCTTGCAGGCGGGCCCGAAGGACGTCGGGCGTGGGATCAACTCATCGTTGCGAACAGCCGAGCGGTCTGGAAAGTCTTGTGGGCGCTCGGGCTTTCGAAAGAGGAGCGCGATGACGTCTTCCAATGCACCTGGCTGCGAGCGCTCGAAAGACTCCATCAGGTTCGCGAGCCCCAGAAGGTGCACGTCTGGCTGATGATCATTGCCCGCCACGAGTCCGAAGCGGTCCTGCGGCGCAAGTCTCGGTTGATCCCGACCGCCGAAATCATCGAGGAACCAGTGCTGCCGACCGACACCGAGCAGTTGGAGCGCGACGAGCGATACTCCATTGCCCGCGCCGCGCTCGCCCGAATGACTCAAGAGTGTCGCGATCTGGTGCGCATGTTGACCGTCGATGATTTGTCGTACCGTGAGATCGAAGAGATCATGGGCTGGAAGAACGGCGGCACTGCCATCCGCCGAGCGAGGTGTCTGGGGAAGATTCGCGACACCCCGGAGATCAGCCGCTACCTGACGGAACTGGGGCGGGAAGTGAACAAGGGGCGAGGACAGTGACGGACGAATTCGCGGCGGCGAATGAGCGGGTGAGCAGCGACTCGACAGATAACGGCTGGGTAGCGACCGAGACCGAGCGACGAATGCTCGAAACGTTCGATCACGTGTTCCTGGACACCGAACCCATTCCCGACAAGCTGATCACCCTCGCCCAAGACTGCTACACCTGGCGAACCGTCGACGCCGAACTCCTCGACCTCCTCATCGACTCGGCCGAAACAGAATTGGCCGTCGTCCGCGACGATGACTGTTTGCAGCGATTCATGGCCTTCGGCGACGAGGAGCGCGGCGTGCACTTCGAGTGCACCGCGCTCGACCACGGCCAGTTTCAGATCACCGGCATGATTGTCCCGGCAGGAACCTATCTCGTTCGTGCCGACCGAGCGTCGTGTGACGCGGAGATGACCACCGACGACCTCGGATCGTTCAGCCTCGGCCCGCTAGCCGTGGGCTCGATCCGCCTAACTATCCGATCCCTCGACAGCGGTGGCTCGCTCGGCGACGTCGCCGGAGGCGATCCGCTGATGGTTACCCCCTGGTTCATGCTTCAGCTTTGAACGGAGTTGGGCTTGACCATTGCCCATGCAGAGCAGGGCACTCGCTGTCGTCAATCCGGTCGGCGACTCGAGGTCACGCATCGATGCCGTCCGCGTTGCTTGGCCGATTTCATCGCCGGCAATGAGTCGTTGATGGAGCGCGACCATGATCGGAGCGGTGAGTTCGTCAGGCAGCGGCAAGCTCGCGACAACAAGGCTCGACGTTCCCCCGGCAAGCAGCACCGTGGACAGTCCAAGTAGGTCTCCTCCAGCGCGAGCTGCGACGAGGCCCGTCGAGCACCCTGAGAGGACCATGATGTCGGGGGCGTGCTCAAGCTGCTCCAAGTCGTAAGCCGTAGCTGGGCCGTCGGAGAGCATCAGGTTGGAGAAGAGTGGGTTTGCCGATCTGAAATGGGCATGTGTGGCGAGATGGGCAAGCCTGCATCCGTTGAGCGCTGCCATGCACGCCTCAACCGACGCCTCGGAGCCCGTGAGCAGCGTTGAACCGCGATGGAGACGGGCGACCGTCCGTGTCTCGGAATCGGCACCAGCGAGGCCGGGTCCGGCTATGCAGGTCACTCCTTCACCAGACGTGGCGGAGAATGCGCGCAACCACGCAGCAACCGACGGGGTGACCGTGACCACTCGACCGCCGCCGAACATCATGCTCCACGGCACCGCATGGAGTGATCCGGTCGGAGACACAACGATGTGTCGCGCGTGCAACAATGGCCGGGTCAGGGGCCCGGCGATGGCTGCGGCCAAACGCTCTAGACCGAGTCTGGCGCTCAGCGCCAATTGCCCTTCGCCTCTGGTGCCGAGTGTTGACGTCAGAAGGCGGAGGGTCGTTGAAAGCTGGAAGGCGGCGCGGCCAAGTGCAGACGCCGAGCCGAGATCGACGACGGTCATCCGCCGCTGATCCACGACGATGGCCCGCAGGCTGCCCGCAAATTCAACCAATTCGACCAGCGCCCCGCCGTTCAGGCGAGCGCGGACTTCGCCGATATCGATTGTAGCTGGCTCAGTTGCTGCGACCGCCGACGAGTTTGCTCGCAACCAAGAATTGAGTCCTCGCTCGGCGGATCTTGCTCGCTCTGACGCCGCTGGGCCGTCTCGCTCCCGCAGCAGTAGCGCGGATACGCCGTGGGTAGCGCGGTATGCCGCCAGCAGCCGGTCCAGCTCCGGAGCGTGAGCTTGAGGTGCACGGGGCCTGGAAGCCGCAGCCCGCCAGCGTTCGCACGCTTGGAGCAATCGTGCTGGACCGCTGTTCCACGAGAGCTCAATGTCTACTTCGGCAAGGCCAGCGCCCCACGTTGATGCCTGGACACGCAACTCCGTCGCTCCGAACAATGCTCGGTGAAGCTCCAGCAGTTGGAGCCCAGCGAGGAGCGAACGCCGGGCGGCACGCCGGTTTCCTCGGAGCTGCTGATATCTGGCGTTGGCCTCTATCGCAGCTAGGCGAACGGCGAACGACCCGTCGCGTCGGCGAATCCGATCCAGCGCGGCCAAGGCCCGCATGCGGTCGCCCAGGATACAAGCACCCAGCGCGGTGCGCAGCCAGCTGCGGGTGGCGAAGTCCTGCATGCCATGGACGTCGAGTTCCTCACTGGCGTGGTGTGCTTGCTCCACGTCAGCTGGTGAGATCCGAGTCAAGTCCCAATGTGCCTGGACGAGTTCGTCGCGGGCAATCGCCGCCCACCCGAGTCGCCCTGACCGGGTGAATTCCTGGAGCGCGTGCTCGGCGGCCTCGCCCGCACCGTCCTCGTTCAGGAATCGGCGCGCCATCGCGAGGTACAACCGCCCCTCGGCCGCGGGAGCTCCCATGCCTGCGGCGTCGAGGCGAGCGACCGCACCTGGGACGGTCTCGAGCACGTCCTCGGCGAGACCAGCCATCACGAGGACCTCCGCACGCGCGATGATTTGCTGATCGATCGGTCCGGCTAGTTCCACCAGCTCTGCTTCGGCGGCGTCGAATGCCCTGAGGGCACGCGGCAAGTTGCCCATGCGGGCATAGACCATTCCTCGGTTGTGGGCGAGGTCAGCAGCGGCCATATGCAAGCCAGCTGACCGGTAAAAGCGCTCCCCGGAATCGAAGTCTTCCTGTGCATCATCCAGCGCTCCCAGATACAGGTTGACGACACCACGATTGTTGAGGGCCCGAGCCCGATCAACGATGGCACTTGCAGGGATCCGATCGAGCGCTCGATCGAGGGCTTGCCGAGCGCGGTCGAGTTCTCCGACGCGGTACAACAGCGCGCCACGTTGTATGTCAAGCAGCCCGTCATCTTGGCCCCCGAGCTGCCGCTCGGCGACCTCGAGCACCTCGCGGGCCTCGTCGAGGCGACCCGCATAGGAGAGGGCCGCCGAGTAGAGCGCCCGAATTTCAGCTCGCAGCTCGGTCGGCAGAATGGGGTCATCCAATGCCACCGCTTGAGCGGCTTCGTCGACCGCCCGCGACGCGTCCGCATAGTCGAGCGCGACACGACAGGCCGTGGCGTGGAGGATTCCCCCCACCTGGCGATCATGTATTCCAGCGTCGAGTGCGGCCTCGATACGTGCCCTCGTCGCAGCGGGATCAGCGCGGGCAGAACGAAGCCATGAGATTGCCTGTATCAGCGTCACCTTGTCGACACTCATTGCCTCGGAGCGTACGCTTCAGCGGCAGGGACACCGGTCGCATTTGGTGTCAATCGCACGATTGGCGTCGTCAGAGGGGATGTAGACATGGTCGCACGCAGAGAACTCCGCCGCCGCGCCTTCTTCGATCGCTTGTTCGAAGAGCCGCTGGATGAAGGCGAACCGGGTGGAATCGATCCTGATCGAGCGGGGTTCGAGATTCGGCTCTCACGACCGCAGGTGGGCGTCGCCGAGCGTTTGGCCAAAGTATTCGACGGAAACGACGAACTACTTGTTCATCCCCGGCGAATTGTCGTCGATACGCGAGTCGAAGGCATCGTGGATCAGGTCATCGCGGCCGGATTCCGCCGCGTGG
>JANNNL010000405.1:0-3010 GCA_031398525.1 Actinomycetes bacterium
TGCAATACCTTCTGCCACCGTATCGGCCTCGGCGGCAACTGCCCCTGCTGCGACGAACCCATCGCCCACAACGAACTCACCAACAACCAAAACACACAAATCCGACAAACAGGTTGACATAGAGGGTGTCACGAGCTCTGCTCGTGACCGGTCGGCGGCGCGAGCGCCAGCGAGTCTGACAACGATGGGGTGCGGGGGCGCAGCCCCCGGTTACGAATCGTCATTGCAGCCTCCTCGAACAAGTGGAATCCGAGAGTACTCTCGCTGCCCGTGGCCTCGTCGGAGCGGAGGCGGTCGACGTACTCTCATGAGGTGATCCCGACTGCGCTGAACCCGGAGTTGTTCCTGCCCGACCCCGAGCCGGTCGACGTGCGCTACACCGTGATCTCGGTCGATGATCACGTGGTCGAACCGCCGCACATGTTCGAGGGGCGACTGCCCGCGGCCGTTGCCGAGGCCGCGCCGCAGATCGTCGAGACGCCCGAGGGGCGACAGATGTGGACCTTCGAGGGGAACCTGTATACCCAGGTCGGGATGAACGCAGTGGCGGGCCGGCGACGCGACACGGTGAAGCTGGAGCCGTTCCGGTTCGAACAGATGCGACCCGGCTGCTACGACCCGCACGCCCGCATCCACGACATGGATCTCGGCGGTATCTGGGCGTCGATGAACTTCCCTTCCCAGATATCGGGGTTCTGTGGCCGGGTGTTCTTCAATGCCACCGACCGAGCCCTTGGGGCGGCGTGCATCCGGGCGTGGAACGACTGGCTGTTCGAGGAATGGCACACGCCGTACCCCGAACGGATCATTCCCCTCGGCGTGGCGATGCTCACCGACCCGGCCGAGGCGGCAGCCGAGATTCACCGCAACGCGGCCCGCGGCTTCATCGCGGTGAGCCTGCCCGAACGGCCCCACGCCATTGGGCTGCCGTCGTTGTGGGACCGCGATCATTGGCTGCCGATCATCCGGGCATGCGACGAGACGGAGACGGTGATCGCTCTGCACGTCGGCTCGTCGGGCACGTACCCCGGTCCTCCGGGCGCACCCGGCTTGCAGTTGGGCGCGACGCTGTTTGGGCAGTTGGCGCTCGGGGCCTGTGCCGAGTGGCTCTGGTCGGGCTACCCGTACGAGTTCCCCAACCTGAAGATCGCGATGAGCGAGGGAGGCATCGGTTGGGTGGCGATGTTGCTCGACCGGCTCGACAACATCGTCGACCGATCGGGCTACGGCCTGGGGTGGGACGTGCGCCCGGCGGATGTGCTGAAGCGCAACTTCTGGTTCTGCACGATCGACGACCCGTCGACGATCGACACCCGTCACCGCATCGGCGTCGATCACATCATGGTCGAGACCGACTATCCCCACGGCGACTCGACGTGGCCGCATACCCAGTCGGTGATCGGTGATGCCTGGGGTCATCTGCCCGCTCACGAGTTACGGATGATCTGCTCCGAGAACGCCGCTGCGGTGTTTCGCCACCCGTTGCCGCCTCAGGTGCTACCGCTGGGGTGAGGTAGTCGCGATCAGTCGGCGGGTCAGCCGGCGGGGAGGGACGTGGTGGTGATCTGCGGAGGTCGGGTCTCAATCGTGCCCGTCAGCTTCGCCGTACAAGCGGCCGCCAACCCGACAACGACAAGGACCAGTCCGACCATCTGGCGCGCGTTCTTGTCATGCATCATTCAGTTGACGCTGCTCAAGCTGCAATGTCGCGGGACTCGTTGTCCGTAGTCAACTACATACCTGGACGACCGGCGGTGGGTGACCTGCTGTCGAGGTCGGCAAGAATCTCGGCCGTGTGCTGGCCGAGCGTGGGGGCCGGGCGTGTCGTCCAGCGGTCGATGCGCGACATGCGTAGCGGGAGCCCGGGCGCGGCGAAATGTCCGGCGACCGGGTGATCGATCGTTTCGAAGAGGCGGCGATGGATCAGTTGCGGATTGTCCATGACGTCGCGAGCGGCGATGACGGGGGCGGTGACGCCCTCGTCGGTGGTCATCGACCAACGGTCGTCGCCACGGTCAACGACGTGATGACCAGGGAGAACACCCCGTGGCGGAGTGGATGACGGGTCGATGATCGCTTCGGCGGCGGCGTTGAGGGCGGCTTCGACCATCACGGCTTCGATGTGGCAGCCGTGACCGGTCTGGCGACGGTTGAACAGCCCGACGAGGGTGGCGAACGTCGCGTGCATCGCCGCCAGCGGATCGCCCGCCCCGCGGACCAGCACCGGGGGTCCGCCGGGCTGGCCGGTACGGGCGGCCATGCCGGTGACCGACTCCATCGTCTGGGCGAATCCGGTGCGGTCACGCCATGGACCGTCGAGGCCGAAGGCCGGCATCCGCGTCATCACGATCGACGGGTTGATCGCCGACACCGTTTCCCAGGTGAGGCCGAACTGGTCCATCACCCGGGGGGTGAAGTTCTCGATCAATACGTCGGCGGTGGCGAGTAGGCGTCGGAACGTTGCCATGCCGGCTGGGTCGGCGAGATCGCAATCGAGCCCGCGTTTGGAGGTGTTGGCCCCCTGGAACATCGGCCCCCACTCCAGCCACTGCGGGTCGCCGGGGCGAACGGTGGCCGTGCGCATCAGGTCGGGGTGACCGGTCGACTCGACCTTGAGCACATCCGCACCCAGAAATCCGAGGGCCTGGGCCGCGGCTGGCCCGGCCCACCAGGCGGTGCAATCGAGCACTCGGATGCCGGCCAGTGGTCGCCGCCAGCCGTCGGGTCCGTGGGCCTGCGCGGTTGCTCCGGGCTGGGCAGATGGGGTGATGCGATAGGGCACCCGGGGCTGACGGAATCGTCCTGATGCGCTCGGCATGAAGACGTCCCGCTCGACGAAGTGCTCAAAGCCGGGGACATCGGTTGGTTCGAAGACCGGGGCACACGGAATCCGCAGCTCACCGGCCTCGTCGAGCACCTGCTCGGTCGACCTGGCTCGGGACTAGGCGTGTACGGCGGCGAGGAATTCGTTGCGCCGGTTGAACCGGCCGACGACGCGGGCGAACTCCGG
>JANNNL010000411.1:0-10480 GCA_031398525.1 Actinomycetes bacterium
TGCAATACCTTCTGCCACCGTATCGGCCTCGGCGGCAACTGCCCCTGCTGCGACGAACCCATCGCCCACAACGAACTCACCAACAACCAAAACACACAAATCCGACAAACAGGTTGACATAGAGGGTGTCACGAGCTCTGCCCCAGGGCGACAACTTTCACGCCGCGACTCTAGCGATCGGAGCCTCGGCGAACCGGGCTACCGTCGGGTTGATGAACGCCGAGGCAGACATTGTTGTCATCGGCGGTGGGTCGTCGGGGACCACGGTCGCCGGTTTGCTCGCCGCCGCCGGGCGGGAGGCGATTCTCCTCGAAGGCGGCCCCGACTATGGGCCGTCGACGAGCGGTCGATGGCCGGCCGAGTTGCTCGACGCCCGCATGCTCGCCACTACGCACGACTGGAACTACACCTCGGGCCCCGTCGCCGGTCGGGAGCCGTGGACGTTCGAGCGGGCCCGGGTGATCGGTGGATGCTCGGCCCACAACGGGGCGATCGCCGCCGTCGGCCACCGCACGGACTACGACGCGTGGGGTCTGCCCGGCTGGTCAACCGACGAGCTTCGCCCCGCGTTTGCCCGGGTCATCAAACGAATGCAGGTCCGGACCTACGATCGCAGCGAGGCCCGCGCCTTTCACGCCCGCTGCCTCGACGTCGCCGCAGCGCTCGGCTGGACGATGGCGTCCGACCTGTGCGATCTCGACGCCAACACATCGTTCGGCCTCGAATCGGTCAACGTGACGACCGATGGCGTGCGCTGGAACACAGCGTTCGCCTATCTCGATCCGGTTCGCCATCTCCCGAACCTGCGGATCATCGATGAGGTGCTCGTCGACCGGGTTACCGATCACCCGAACGGCGCAACGATCCATGCCCACCGCCACGGCGAGGCGTTCACCGTCGCTGCGGGCACCGTGGTGCTGTCGGCCGGGGTCTATGGCACCCCGGCAATTCTGCAACGCTCCGGCGTCGGCGACCCGACCCGATTGCGCGTCGCCGGGGTCGCGACGGTGGTCGATCTACCCGGCGTCGGCGGCAATCTGCACGACCATCCGATGGTTCATACCGACCGCGAGATCGGCCCTGAGTTGACCACCGAGTTCGCCGAGGCCATGGCGACCGGGTTCCTCCCCGAGGAGCAGACGTTGGGCAAGGCCGTCTCGTCGCAGGCCACCGACGGCATCTTTGACCTGCATGTATTCCCGATCGGCGTCTCGACGCAGACCGCGCTCGTCGGAGGACGGGTGCTCGTGGAAGTAGCCTGTGTGACGCCACGCAGCCGCGGCCGCGTGGACATCCTGGCGGCCGATCCGACGGTCGCCCCCCGGATCGACCACGGCTACCTGACCGACGCCGACGACCACGACATCAGCGTGTTGCGCGACGGCTTGGCAATGGCCGACGAGATCCTCGATCACCCGCTGATCGCTCCGCTCCTCGGGCGGCGGCTCGCCGATGCCTCAAGCGACGCCGCCATTCGGCGACTGGTGTTGCACTACTACCACCCTGTGGGCACCTGCCGAATGGGCACCGACGAACTCGCCGTCTGCAGTGCTCGCGGTCGCGTGCATGGACTCGATCACGTCGTCATCGCCGACGCCTCGCTGATGCCCCAAATCCCGCGGGCCAATACCAACCTTCCGGCCGTCGTCATCGGCGAGCAGATCGCGGCGACCCTGCAGGGCTAGCCGGCGGACTAGCTCTCGGCGACGAACCCATCCTGGGCAAACAGCGTTGCCGTCGATGATGCGGAAGCGGTGGAGTTCAAGCGTTGCGCCGAGGCCGGAGCCGGGGCGGGCGAACCGGGGTTCGGGCAATACGTCGACGGGTAGAGCAGTTGGTCGCGGGGCTGGCCGACCCATTCGAAGTGTTGGCCGTCCTTCGAGATGAAGTTGCCACCCCACGCGAACCCCCACTTTCGGAAGATTCGCACGATGCGACAGTCGAGTTTCGGCGTCGCGCCCTGAGGATTCTCCGAGATGTTCATATCGAACGCCTGCCCCCATGAATGACGCGACAGAAACCCGAGATTGCCCGTCACCCGGTTGTACCGAGGATTGAAGCATCCTCCGACGGCGTTGGTGTTGGCCACGTTGACGAGGCCGCCAAGACCTGCCGCGGCGACGTCCGACAACGCTCCCTGAATCGCCGGGTGAACGACGTTGTGGCAAGCAGCCCGCACCCCGATGTCGTTGAAGGTGACCCGGGGGTGGATGTTGGCGTCGGACCAGCCACCGGCCAGATTGACCGCGTCGGTACCGGTCGGCCGGAAGGCGAACTCACCGAGCAGCTTCTTGGTTTGCGACAGGCTGATCACCGAGTCGGGACTGGGCGGGTCCCACGAGCGCGAAATTCGGGTGCTCGGCGGCACCAAACCCTCGGCCTTCAACGCCACCTCGATCTCGGCCCGGGAGCGGAACCCCCAGATGATCGACCGGGTGACCGCCGTCAGGCCCAACCGGTCGGCTATCGCCGGTGAGACGACCAGTTCAGCGCCACCGATCTCATCATCGAACGCGACCCGACCGATCGTCAGACCGACCAGCGACCCATTCGCCGCTTCCAACTCGATGACATCACCGGCCACGGCGCCTCGCAACGTGGCCGACGTTGCGCCGAGCACCACCTGACCACTGGCAATTGCCGCCGAGGTGTCCGGCGACATCAAACGCACCGCGGCCTCGGGGGCCAGCACCGTGAACCCCATCGGGATGAAGAACCCGGCCGGCGCGAGTTGGACGGCCGAGCCCCCGCGGGTGATCCGCGTCATCGGGATCATCGCCGACCGGCCGGGCACGGCAACACCTCCGGCCGCCATCGCCGCCCGTGATGCGGCCCGCTCGACCGCCGGGCTCAGCTCGGAGAGTTGGCCGACGGAGACGACGTCGAGAACGGCCTGATCACGGGAGGCGGGAGCGCTGACCGACCCCGGCTCGACCAGGTCCGGAATGGTCGCGGCCGAGGCGGCAGTTCCGCCTATGACCACGAGCGCGCCAACGAGCGCGACACGAAAATGCATGCCGCTCACCGTAGTGGCTCTTGACAATCGGCGGGCCGCGCGTGCGGCACGCGGCAAATCATCGGGGCAGGTCGGTAGGCCACTCGATAGCGTGTTCCACTCGTGAGCGACGACCAGACGACCCCGGGTGATGCGGCCGATGACAGCGACGGGGAATTGCTCTCGGGCAGCGGTCTCGCCGCCGAGCGGGCCAAGCGATTCGCCAAGATCGACGCCCAGCGCGACGCCGGCGAGAACCCCTACCCGTACCGGTTCGATCGCTCTCATACCCTCGCCGAGCTCCGCGCCAACCACGCGGACATCGAGCCCGGTACCGACACCGATGTCGAGGTAGCGGTCGCCGGGCGGGCAATGCTCATCCGCGGTCAGGGCAAGCTGAAGTTCGCCACCATGCGCGATCGCTCCGGCGAGATCCAGCTGTTCGTCTCGAAGTCGGTGATCGGCGACGAAGCGTTTGCGGCCTTCGACCGGCTCGACTTGGGTGACTGGATCGGGGCGAAGGGCCGGATCATGGCGACCAAGACCGGTGAGTTGTCGGTACGGGTCACCTCGTTCGAGCTGCTCGCCAAGACTGTGCGCCCGCTGCCCGACAAGTGGAAGGGCCTCACCGACACCGACACCCGGTTCCGGCAACGCTATGCCGATCTGATCGTCAATGCCGAGGCCCGTCGGGCGTTCGAGGTGCGTCATGAGATGATCGCCTCGTTCCGCCGCACGCTGCATGGTCTCGGGTTCATCGAGGTCGAGACCCCCGTGCTCCACGTCGAAGCGGGCGGTGCGCATGCCCGGCCGTTCGTCACTCACCACAACACCCTCGATATGCAGCTCTACCTGCGTATTGCCTTGGAACTTCATCTCAAGCGGCTGATCGTCGGCGGGATGGAGCGGGTGTATGAAATCGGGCGGATCTTCCGCAACGAGGGAATCTCGACGCGCCACAACCCCGAGTTCACGATGATGGAGCTCTACTGGGCCTTCGCCGATTACACCGAGGTGATGTGGGTCACCGAGGAGTTGATCCGCACCGCAGCGATCGACGCCAACGGCACCGCGGTCGTCGACATCGAGGGTTCGCCGGTCGATTTGGCCGTCCCGTTCCGTAGGGCGCGCATGATCGACCTGGTTACCGACGCAATCGGTGTCGAGGTCCACCCTTCAATGCCGTTGGAGAGTGCCCGATCTCTCGCCGCCGAGCATGGCATCAAGGTCCTCCCCCGCTGGGGAACCGGCAAGATCATCGAAGAGTTGTTCGAGACAACGGCCGAATCGGCGCTGCTCACTCCCACTTTCGTCACCGGTCACCCGGTCGAGATCTCTCCACTGGCCCGTGTCGACCGCAACGACCCGTACCTCACCGAGCGGTTCGAGCTGTTTGCCGGTCGACGCGAGATTGCCAACGGCTACTCCGAGTTGAATGATCCGCGCGAACAACGCGCCCGGTTCGAGGACGAGCAACGGTCGAAGGACGCGGGCAACGTCGAGGCCGGTTCGGTCGACGAGGACTACCTACGGGCGTTGGAGTACGGCATGCCCCCCACCGGCGGGCTCGGGGTCGGCATGGATCGCGTCGCGATGCTGCTGGCCGGCACGCCGTCGATCAAGGAAGTCATCCTCTTCCCGACGCTGCGCCCGGAATCGTTCTAGCCCATCCTCGTTCACGTCACGGAATCGGCACGGCCAGTGCAGATCTGGTGACGTGAACACCACGTCCCCTCAAGGAGACCACCATGCCCGCAGCCTGGGGAACCGGACTCGCCACCATCGCCAACGACGGCACCGTCCTCGACACGTGGTTCCGCCACCTCGGCTGGGGTGACGCTGTCCCGCACGTCGATGCGGTCGCCGGCATGCCGAACTCCGATGACCGTCGCAATGTCACCATCGAGGCCGTCTCACTCGTCATCGACACCGCAGATGCTCCGGCCGGCGCGTCCGACGTCTACCTGCGGCTTCATCTGCTGTCCCATCGCCACGCCCTGCCGCGTTCGTTGAACCTCGACGGGGCATTCGGCAAGCTGGCCAACGTCGCGTGGACGAACCTCGGCCCGGTTCACCCCGACTTCATCGACGACGCCCGCCTCTTGGCCCGCCAACGCGGCGAGGTGATCACCGTTCACGGCCTCGACAAGTTCCCCCGGATGACCGACTACGTGATTCCGTCGGGCGTACGTATTGCCGACGCCGACCGGGTGCGCCTCGGGGCTCACCTGGCGCCGGGTACCACCGTGATGCACGAGGGGTTCTGCAACTTCAACGCCGGCACACTGGGCACCTCGATGGTCGAGGGCCGCATCAGCCAGGGCGTCATCGTCGGCAACGGATCCGACATCGGCGGCGGCGCCTCGATCCAGGGCACCCTGTCGGGTGGCGGCACCGAGCAGATCACCATCGGCGAACGTTGACTACTCGGAGCGAACTCAGGTATCGGCATCAGCCTCGGCGACGACTGCGTGGTCGAAGCCGGTCTGTACGTCACCGGATCGACGCCCGTACTGACCCCTGATGGTGTCGTCAAGGCCCGCGAGCTCTCCGGTCGCAACAGCCTGATGTTCATCCGCGACGGTCAGTCGGGGAAGGTGATCGTCCGGCCTCGGGGCACGAGTTGGGGCAGCCTCAACGAGGCGCTGCACAAGAACTAACGACCGGCGCCGTCAAGGTGCGGGGGCAAGCGTCTCACGCGTCGATGGCTGGCGGATCAGCAGTGCGATCAACGCCACGGCCACCACGGCGATGAGCCCGCCGGTGACGCGTGACGGGGCCGGGATCATCACCTGCGGGTCGGCGATCACGGCGAGAATACCGAGCAGCGTCGCGCCGAGGCCGATCACATCGGTTCTACGCCCCGACCACACGCTGATCAACAGCCCGAGGGCCCACGGCATGCCGTACATCAGTGCATGCGCGCCCAGCGCCGTTGCTCGCCCCGAGGCAGCGTCGTACCCCATCGCCAGCGGTACGGCGGCCGCCACGGCCACGGTGCAAACAGCCGCGACCGCAAGGTTGCGGGCCAGCGGTGGATGGCTCGCCCGGTCTCCCCACAATGCGAGCACCGCAGCACCTGCGCAGGCGATGCCCCCGATGACCAACGAGGCGGCCAGGCCACGCATCGTGCGGAAGTTCTCGGGCTCTGCCGTGAACCCACTCGACGTCAACCATCGCCGGTAGGCAACGGCGCCCGTTCCGGCGATCTGGACCGAGGCGGCGAACCCGACCACGAACGCCGCCCGACGGGCGAACACCGAGCGGCTCATCGCCAAGATGATGGCGCAGGACGCGAGGACGGCGACAGACAACAAGATCGTGCTGTCGTAGATCGACTGTTTCGACCATCCACTCGGGTAGGTGAAACCACCGGTCGCCGTTCGGATGAACGCCGAAAAGGTCCCGGCGGCCAATGCCCCAAACAGACCGACCGGTACTAGGCGCCCAATCAACGATGGCGGCCTGCTGACCGCGACAAGCCCATCCACCATCCGATGACTTTAGGTGATGCCAGCACCCGGCGGCAGCACGCTCAGCGAGGGCGGCGGATGCGGGCCTTGATGTCGTCGCGCAAGAGTCGCGGCTGTTCCTCCCGTTCGAGGGCGTCGGCCAGACGTTCGAGTTCCCGTCTGTCGCGCTCAGCATCCCGGCGGCCCTTCTGCGAGACGACACCGCCCACCACGATTGCCACCGGACCTCCGATCGCCGCCAGTGGGGCGAGGACGGCGGCTACTACCGTCGCACCGGCCACGCCCACGACCACAATGGCGCCGCCAGCGGCCAGCGCTGCGGTTCGGGCCCCACGTCGGTCGACGGCCAGCCGCACGACGCTTCGCCCATTGGGCAGATCTGCGCTGCGAGCAGCAACGACTCGGGTTTTGCTCAGTCCACCGTCACCGGTCACCGACCGGACCGAGCGCTGCATCCGGCCGGCAACATCGGTCCGTCGACGCCATTCGCCGGCGTTGGCCACATGGCGGTCTCTCCGCAAATGATGGGCTGTCACCAGCCAGGCATCGATGTTGGCCATTGACCTGGCGCCGTCGCCGGGCACCTCTCGCTCGATCTCGACAACGGCCGGTCCGGCCAGGCGATCGGTCCGACGCACCGGAGCAGGCGGTCCCAGCCGTTCGTAGGCGATGGCCCGCTGGGTGATTTCGGCGGGAATGCCCACCTCGGCAGCCGCAGCAACGATCACCGCATCGCTCAAGCCATCGTCAAGCGACCCGACCACCGGGACCATCTCGCCGGCGCGGCGGAGAACCCGATCAGTCGCTGCCCGGTCAAGCTGGCCTTCCGCGCCCATTCGCCAAGGTTACGTTCCTGCGGGGCGACTAGCGTCCTCATATGGGTTTGTTGGCACTTCTTCATTTCGATGGACATCCAGGACCAGGACTCGACGATGGCTGACCCGTCAGCCACCAGCCATCTTGGATGGCACACGTCGGTTCCGCCCAATGGGTTCACGAGTCGCCCGCGGATGCTCAACAAGAACAACAGCAATCCGCTTGGTCTTGACACTCCCGACAACGACTTGGAAACCACGCCGGAGCACCGCAACCTGGCCGCCGGTGATCCGCAGTGCGCGTCGTGGATGCGGGCGTACGACGATCCGCAGGTCGTCGCGTACCGCGAGACCCTGCGGCAGCACAACGGCCTCACGGGACTCGACATTGTTGCCCCCGACGAGGTCGACCGAGCCGTCGAGGTGTTCTACCGCGACGGCTTCGTCGTCGTGCGGAATGCGCTCGACCCCGAGCAGTTGACGGCATTGAAGGCGGCCACCGACCGAGCCGTCGATGAGATCGTCGCCGTCGATCCGGAGTGCTCCGTCGGTGGAGGCGCCGGAGGGCTTCCGCACCGGTACTCGTTCGGGTCAAGTTCGGCGACGAGGCACATGATGCATGTCGATGAGTGGGTGGATCTGATCGACCTGCCGACGACGACGCCGATCCTCGGCGCAATCTTCGGCTCGCCCAACTACATCTGTTACGGAGGCGGGGGCGATGTGGCCCTGCCCGGGGCAATCGAGTACCAGGGCCTGCACTCCGACAACACGTGGGCCGAACCGTACGACCCCTCGGGGCGGATCACCACCCGTGATCTGCCGGTCCCAGCGGTCACGATCAACTTCACGGTGACCGATCTGACGACCGAGAACGGCCCGATCCGCCAGATCCCGGGCACCCAGAATTCTCGCCAGCCGATTCCGAACCTGCTCGACGAGCCCGACTGGATGAAATTCTCCACCCTCTGCCCGGTACCGGCCGGATCGGCGGTATTCCGCGACGTGCGTTGCTGGCACGGTGGTACGCCGAACCTGTCGCGTGAGGTACGGGCCTTCCCCAACATCGAGTACTTCGCGCCGTGGTTCCGCAGCGAGGCGTTGGTCCGCTCGATGCCGTACGAGCAATGGCGACGACTCTCAGCTCACGGCCAGCGGATCTGTCGCTACATCGCCGCCGGCCAGGGCGAGACCGTGATTGGGGCCGGCTACGTCCACCCGAAAGCCAAGATGCGCGACGCATTCAAGGCCGCGGAACTCGAACGACTGGGTCCCGAGATCGCCGACGAATGGCTCCGTCGCCACTGAGGAACGGCTGAGCGGTCGGTCCGGGCAGTGAAAATTGTCATGATGGGATTGTGACGAACAAGACCATCCCGGCTGAGTACCAGATCCATGACGAGCGGTTCCTGCCGGTGATCATCCCGGGAGCTAGGTTGCGCCATCTCCACGACGGCGGACTGTGGGCCGAGGGTCCGGTCTATGTTCCCGCTCGCAACGTCGTGTTGTGGAGCGACGTGCGCCGAAATCGTTTCCTGCGCTACGACCTGGCCCGCAATGTCGTCGAGCTCGAAATGCAGCCGGCCAACTTCAACAACGGCCACACCCTCGACTGCGATGGACGGGTGATCGCCTGTGAGCACGGCACCCGGTCGGTTGCTCGCTTTGAGCCCGATGGCTCGCGCACCGTGCTCGCCGACCTATTCGACGGCCGCCGGTTCAACAGTCCCAACGACGTGGTCGTCGCCTCAGACCGCTCGATTTGGTTTACTGACCCGACCTACGGCATCGACAGCTTCGAGGAGGGTTACCCAGCCGAGTCCGAGATCGGGGCGAGCAACGTCTACCGCATCGACCCGACCACCGGCGAGGTCACGGCCCAGATCACCGACATGATTCGCCCCAACGGGCTCGCCTTCTCCATCGACGAGACGACGCTCTACGTCGCCGACACCGGAGTCAGCCACGTTGTCGATGGGCCGCGCCATATCCGTCGCTACGACGTCGATCTGGCGGACGCTCGGGTCATCGGCGGCGGCGAGGTCTTCGCTACATGCCCGGTCGGCGCATTCGACGGCTTCCGCCTCGACGCCGACGGACGCATCTGGGCGAGCGGCCATTTCGGCGTGCACTGCTACGACCCCGACGGCACCCTCCTCGGCACGGTGAGACTGCCCGAGACCTGTGCGAACCTCACCTTCGGCGGGCCCGACGGCCGAACCCTCTTCATGACCGCCACCGCATCCCTCTACGCCCTCGATGTCGCGGTCGCCGGCTGAGCAGCTCAGCGGGCGCAGGCCAGACGGATCTCGGCGATCGAGTCGGCGACGTTGGTCGGGTCGAAGCGAACGGTGCGGAGACCAGCGTCGATCGCACCCTGCGCGTTGACGAACAAATCGTCGACGAACACGACATCATCACGGGTCACCCCGAGAGTGTCGAGACCGTGCTGGTAGGAACACGGATCGGGTTTGAGGGCACGGAACGAGCAGTCGGCGATCACGTCGACTTCGCGCAATACGGTGATGCCATCCTGCCACTCGGGGCCGTGGAACGCCGTCATGTCGTTGGTCAGAATCCCGACCTTGCGACCGGCGGCCTTCCACTCGCGCACCAGGTCCCACATCTCGGTGCGGATCAGGTGGTCGCCGCTTGGCTCGAAGAAGTGGCGCATCAAACCGGTGATGTCGAGGCCGTACTTGGCCGACTGCACCACCCAATAGCCCCGCTCGGTGAGCTCACCAGCCAGGAATCGCTGCCACTCCGGGTCGGCCGACGGGTCGAACGGACCGCGCCAATCGGCCAGCGTGCCCTTGGCGAGACCCAGCGACCGCTCGGCGACGTCGTTGAGTTCGAAGTTGGTCTTGAGCAGGACTCCGCCGAAGTCGAGCAGCAGGTGCCGGGTCATATGCCCCGCACGCCGACCGAGCCGAGGTGGCCGTAGGTGGCACGGATCGAGGTGCCAGCGTTCAACGGCACCGCCGCCGTCAGGCCGCCGGAGAAGATGGTCCAGCCCGCCTTGATGTACTCACCACGAGTCGCCAAGAAGTTGGCGAACATCGCCACTGCGTCGGCCGGGTGCCCCATGCAGGCCGCCCCGGCAGCCGTGGCGACGATGTCACCGTCGACCTCCAGCAACAGCCCGACAAGGGCGAGATCCAAGGAATCAGCCGGGATCACCGACGGCCCCGTAACGA
>JANNNL010000481.1:0-2580 GCA_031398525.1 Actinomycetes bacterium
GCATTCGTTGCGCTGTACCTCGTGGCGACGCAGTGGTGGCTGGTCACGTATACCGATCGGGCGTTGCGTACCGTGGCATCACGATCGGTCGAGTACGTGAATCGGGGCTTCGGGGTGGCGTTCTACCTTGCCGAGATCGGCCTGGTGGTCGGCGGACTCGTGATCGGCGGGGTGGCTGTCCTCCGCGAGCGCAGGGCGGCTCCCGCGGCGTAGCGATCTCACTCCTCGGTGACCGGCTGGCGGCCGATGGCCTTACAGATAGACGCCTGGCCTACAGGTAGACGCCGACCACGTACGGTTCATCGTCGACCGTGAGCGCGGGGGTTCCAGTGACGGCGTAGAGTTCGGCGAGGGTCACCGATCCGTCGGGATCGTCGGTCTCGGGCATCGGGTGTTTTCCGAGCCAGGCCTGAGCTTCGTGCCTGGTGAGCCGGTCGAGGCTCAGGTCGGCAATACATCGCCCCGGGCGGCGGACCGCCTGGTGAATCGCTCCTACCGGCTCCGCGGTCGTCATGCAGATCAGATTGCGGCTGCCGTGGCTGACCACCCCATCGGCGACGTTCAATAGGCGGGCAAAGTTCTGTCCGCCCGACGTCTTGGCGTTGGTCCGCAGGTACTCGTCACAGTCTTCGAGAACGATCAGCCGCCACTTCGCATCGGTAGGTTCGTGGCTCACGGCGGCATGGTTGAGGGCGACGTCGTGGAGGTAGCCCGGCTGCGACAGGAACCGATCGGGGTCGAGCAGGAACTCGGTCGTGCACCACTGCGACCATGCCTGAGCGAGCGAACGCAGCAGTGTGGACTTGCCCGCACCAGGTCGGCCCGTGGATCAGGATCAGCCGCCCCGACGGCAGCGTGTCTCCAGACAGTGCCATCAACGCGTCGAGAGTTGTTTGGGCGCCGGCGGAGTAGTTCCGCCGGATCGACTCCCAGGTCGGTGCCGGCACCGCGCGGGTTTGGCGAGTGGTGCCCGCCCGTCCGTCGTGAGTGAAGGTGATGTCGACGGTGCCGGGCTTGCGCTTCGGCTTGATCGCTTTGGCCTTCAGTTCCTCGACGATGCCCTCGGCAATTGACGGCTCCAGGGCCGACACCGAGACCGAAGTCTCACCGGTCGTCCGTTGGCGCACGACGGCGACCCAATCGACTCCGACCAGGACGCGGGTGGTTCCCCAGCCGTTGTCGACTTGGCGGACAATCCGGCAGCGGCGCGGCGTCACGCCGAGCTTGAGCATTCCGAGGTCGACGGCCCGATGCGCGGGTTGGCTGCCATGCCCGAACGACGAGGTCACCATCAGTTGGCAGAGGCGAGTCACGTCGTCCTCGAACAAGAGTCCCTCGTGGGTCCGCAGCCTTGCCTCGAAGTCGTCGACGTGCTGATTCAGCGAAACGGCAGCCACGGTGCATAACGATGCCACGCGGCGATGCGTTTCGCGTGGCCGGATTGGTGACGATTTGCCCGCGCCGGGTCACTTGGCGTCGAGCAAGTCGTGGACTGCGCCCATGAAGTCGATGTGTGCTTCCACCGAATCGAACTTCTTGCGCATCGTCACGATGGTTGCGTGGGTGCCACCTGCCGCCCGCCACTCGTCGATTGCCGCCGCCGTCTGATCGACGTTCCCGGCTCGCAGGATGCCCAGATCGAGCCCGAATCCGGTCAGGTCGCGGTCATGTTCGTTCGCAAAGTGGCGGATGCGGTCGAGGCTACCGAGCGCAACCTCGACGCTGCCGGCGAACATGAACCCGTCTCCGAATCGGGCGGCGCGCCGGAAGGCCGGGTCGCTGAACCCGCCCATCCAGATCGGGATCTGCCGGGTCGGCCGCGGCAAGATTGACCCGCGGTCCATCCGATCGAACCGACCGTCGAACGACATCAACGGCTCGGCCCACAGTCGGCGCAGGTACTCGACCTGCTCGGTCAGTCGGGCCCCGCGGTCGACAAACGGTTGGCCGAGCGCCTCGTACTCCACGTAGTTCCAACCGGTGCCGACGCCGAGGCGAAGCCGTCCCCCCGACAGCAAATCGAGGTCGGCCGCCTGTTTGGCGACGAGCACCGTCTGGCGCTGCGGCATGATCAACACGCCCGTGGCGAACTCGATGCGCCGCGTCATCCCGGCCAGGTACGCGAAGAGTACGAACGGGTCGTGGAACGGGTCGTGCTCCGTGTACGGCCCGGTCAGGGCAGGTAACCGGTCGTGCGGCGCACCGACGACGTGGTCGTAGGCGAGGATGTAGTCATAGCCCACCGCCTCGGCCGCCAACCCGAATCGGCGCACCGCCTCGGGGTCGCCCCGAAGCTCGGTCTGTGGGTATGTGACACCGATTTGCATGAGGGCCCCTGAGTTCGGTGAGAACGACGTCGACCACTTCCTAGCGCATTGGAGTTGTGTCGGACGCTGCCTCAGGCCGCGGGCCCCGTGCTGACGCTACACCGAAGCGCCTCTGGGCCGCGGGGTATCATCGGAAACGTGGTGAGGACATTGGATCTGCGCGACTGGGCCGGTTTGTGGGTTGCGATCGATTCGGGTGGAGGTGTGGGAGTCTGGCGGTGACGACTCGAAGGGATCGACGATGACGACTTCC